>NZ_JBMPOT010000012.1:0-108912 GCF_049340425.1 Undibacterium sp. JH2W
CAGCAAGAAATGGACTATGCCAATACGGGATTGGAAAGGGGCATTCAACCGCTTTACCATCCAGTTCGATGACCGGATGTCGCTGAAATAAATGAAAAACCGTTTACACAAAATTCCGGACACCCCCGGGCTGATTTACTAAAGAAATATTTTCCTAAACGTCAAATTAATTCGCGCATCACAAACAGCAGATTCTTTTTCTATGCCATGCTTCCAATTGCGTTGAGTATCTCCCTTCATAAGTAGAAGGCTACCACTTGCAAGTGGTAGTTTAATTGGCTTAAGTTCTTTTCTAAATTTATGTTTAAATACTAAAGTCCTCACTGTCCCCAAACTTATAGAAGCAATTATTGGAGTAACGCCAAGCTCTGGCTCATCGTCACTATGAAACCCCATGCTATCTCGATTATTTCTATAAAAATTCAGCAGTACACTGTTGAATTCTGTGGATGTAACTTTCTCAACATTCTTCTTTAAATCAAGCAAATCAGCATTCCATGGCAGAGGATTTAAGTGAATGCCAGAATACGTATAGTCCAAGCCATCATCGCCATACCAAGCTATAAGGCGTGGTTGAATATGCGTTTTTCCCCACACTGTGATTTTCTCTTCCCTCCAAGGTATATTTGAAGTAAGTCGAGACAGAATATCCATCGGCTCAGAGTCTAGCTGTAATTTAGATAAATAGTAGACTTCAGCGTCGGGGATCGGCAATCTTTCAAGCTCTGTCTCAGAAGAGAATAAGTCATTCATCATTTTAATTTGTGGGTTTTTGCAATATCCTAAACGTCAATTGACTTCTTAGTTTTGGCCAATCACCAAATTTAGACTTGTACTCATTAAGACTACTGGCCTGTTCGTCTGTTTGAGGAGTTATAGCAAAATTGTCAGTTGCAAGAATACAATGAAAACCAGCCGCTTTCCATTTTGCATCGAAATAATCAGTGAAGTCTGTATGTCCGTTATCGTCGTATAAAAATAGGGCACCTGGTTTTGCTTCAGACATCAGCGACTGCCAAAATTTATCTAGAGCACCGCGTTCATCTAAAGCCTTTATTTCAGAAACAAAATAGCTTAAGGTAAATAAATCAGCTTGCAAAAATTTTGTTTGACTACTCCAAGAAACTGGGTCTGTAACATCCATTTTTTGGAAGTTTACATTAAGTTGTATATCCAGTTGAAGCCCGCTATCCAACTCAGTCCAAGAATCCGCCCATGCCTGCTCTTTATCTAGCAAATAGCAAACTACTTTAGTAATAGTTTCTGCTCCACTGTAGTCAGCCAAATACTTTAAAATTCCGATTATGTCACTACCCGGCCCGCCACCAATACAACTCACCCTGAGAACCTCTCCATCAAATGCTTTTCCGCCACGTGCGCTTTTAAGTTTTTGAAGAAGTTGTGCAACGTAATCACCATGTGCAGCTACATATTTGTAAACATAAGCAAATCGAGTAGCTGGATCCTCATAATCAACAGGAATGCGTCTGGAGTCATTCAAAAGAGTGTAGCTGTTTTTCAGATATTTGACTTTCTCCAGAATCTCAGCGTCCAGTTTATCGCCGTATCGCTTCCTGCCCTCGGCATAAAGCTCATCAAGTGCAATTTTTACAAGTTCAAAAATAGTCATTACATGGCTCCTAAAATTGCATAATTTAATTATAAATTGTCTACTTATTAATGCAATTGTTAATGTAACATACTCTTTGAAGACACAGTTCACTTAATAAAATTTCAATTTTTTGAAGTATGCTATTCAATGCAACATCGCTTCAAAACACTCACTTCCCCACCCTATCCCCCGCAAACCCGATCACCGACGCATTCGCCCAGTTCGCACACACCCCGGCTTTGCCATTCGCTTTGACACCCGTCGTCTTCAACACCAGTTTGCTGATGCCGCGTATGTCCAGTTCTGGTTTGACTACGGCTGGTGCGGCGATCAGGCCGCTGTCGAACAGAAGCTTGTCATCGCCCCAGACCTGGAATTGCAGGCCGCCGTTGTTGCGGCAGGTGTCGTCTATGCCTACGTCGGCGCGGAAGGTTTGCCAGTCGCCTGAGAGTTTGTATTCGACTTCGCTATTACCTGCCACACCCAGGCCCTTGCGGAAGCGCAGGCCGTTCATTTGCATGCCTGCCTCTGTTTTGACTGGCTGAACTTTGTAGGCGAGGTCTTTGGCATAGCTCGTTTTATTACTGGCGACAGCATCCGACAAATACACTTGCGCCTTGGGTTTGTCGGGCATGGGGTGTTCAAGAATGCTGAACTCTGAAATGGTGATGGGGGTGACGACCACGGGGTTAAAGGCATTGTATGCCTTGGCAGTAGTGGTCGCGCCTGTGCTGGTCAGGACCATTGGGTCTTGTGCTTCGCCATCATCATTCTGGTCATGCGTGCTGAGTACGCGGAAGCGGAACAAACGGCCTGCCTTGGCAGCAAATTCCACTTTCTGTTTTTCCTGCTGTTGTTTCAGGCGGCCAGTGTAGACAGGCTTGCCCCATTCACCATTGGTATCGGCCAGGTAGATTTCAAAGTCCTTGACCTGGCCATATTGCCAGTTCTTGTCATTGCGCGGGCCGATTTCAAAACCGCTGACCATACGGCGCTCGCCCAGTGCCAGGCTGAATTCATGGGCACCGGTTTTTTGCGACTGGTCACGCAGGGTGCGGAACCAGGTGCCAGGCTTGCCATCGAAGGCGTTTTCCAGCGGATGACCTGGTTCTTCTGCCGGGCGGTTGAGGACGATGAGGCTGTCTGCGGCGATGGTGTTGCCCAGGTCGGGTGCAGCCGGGTAATCAGCGGTCGTCGCCAGTTGCTTGCTGACGGCAATCGCCAGGCGGAAGCTGTAGGCTTTATCGACTGGCAGTTTCACTGTCTTCACATGCACGGTGCCGTATTTTTCTGTGGCGTCGTAAAACCAGCCTGCGCTGCTTTTCTGGAATTCTTCGCGGGTCTTGAAGGCGGGCAAGGTCTGCTCGCCAAAAGTGATTACATCTGGCGCTACGCGGCTATGCACTTGCAGTTGCAAGACGCGCTGTGCTTCCATGCCTGCGTAGTTGCCATTGACTGCACCGACATCGATGCGGATATCGCCTGCCTTGTTTTCAGGTGCATCGACTGCAAAGACTTGCAGGCTGGATTTTCCGGTCTGGTACTGGCGGCTTTCGCCGTCGTCTTCATACAGGCTGAAGCTGGATTTGCCATGCGGGTAGATATCCAGGGTCAGCACGTCCTTGGGTACCTGGCCATCATACAGGGCGACCGGGTACATGGGCAGGATGGCACCGGCGCGTACCATGACGGGCAGTTTTTCCAGTGTGACTTGCTGGTCTATGACTTTGCCTTTGGCATCGGCTTGCACGACGCGGCCATCCCAGTAATCTATCCACTGGCCTTGCGGCAAATAGATGCCTTTGCGCCAGCCCTTGCTGGCAGCCTGGCTGCGATAAACTGGCGCAACCAGAAAGTCTTTTCCCAGCATGAACTGGTATTTATAATTTTCATTATTGGCGTTAGTATCTTGCGGATGATCCCACATCAAGCCGCGTACTATGGGTGCGCCGGTCAACTCGGTTTCATGCGCATAGGTGTACATATACGGCATCAGGCGCATCTTAAGTTTGAGATAATCGCGGTTGATGCTGCGGTAGGGTTCATCAAACCACCAGGGGTGCTTGCGCTCAGATTTAGACCAGCCTGACATGCCCATCAGCACGGGCGTAAAAGTCTTCCATTGCAGATCACGTGTGAAGGTTTCCGGGCTGCCGCCAAAGATGCCATCGACGTCGCCAGTGGCATAAGCCTGCCCAGACAGGCCAGAGCCTATCAGGGTGGGGATATGCCAGCGTATATAGTCCCAGCTGCCAGACTGGTCGCCGGTCCAGGTGACGGCATAGCGTTGCGTGCCCGCCCAGCCCATGACGGTCCAGACAAAGGGGCGTGCGTCAGAATTGTCGAGTATGCCCTTGGCTGCGGCCATGTTGGCATCGAGTGAAAACTGATAGCCCTTGCCTGTCCATGCCACGTCCAGCTTTTGTGCACGTGTGCCTGCGGTGCCGACTTCCCATGCGATTTTATCGACGCCGTTTTCTGTCCACAGGCCGGTGCGGAAGCCATGTTTTTTCAGCCCGGCAACCACATCGGGTAAATTGGTGTAGCCGCAACCATAGCCATCATTGGGCAAGATCCAGCCACCGGGCATATCATGTTCGCGGTATTTGGCAGCGACGGAATTGACTACATCTGGTGTCTTGCCTGTCGGGCCATCTGTCCAGTTCCCGGGCACGGTGCCGGGTTTTTTGCTATTGTCGCCATCGTTATAACAATCAGCATCACCATATTCATAAGCCCAGCGTGGCAAGAGTCTGGCGCGGCCTGTGAGTTCTGTATAAGAAGCCAGCACATCCTTGATGGAATTGCCGACAAAGTAATAGGCATCGAAGCGTTTTTCCTGATGGCTGGTGCTCAGGTATTCATTCGAGCGGAAATCATAGCTGCCATTGCTCCAGGTATTGCGCAAGACGCCATAGCCTTTGCTGCTCATGTAGAAAGGCGCGGGGCTGGGCCTGTCGCCTTCTTCCCAGCCGCCTGAGTAAGAAACCTCCATCTGTTTGCCCTTGAAGGCATAGGCACCGTTTTGCTGGCCACCACCAAAGAAGACTTCATCTGCGCTGCTGGACAAGGTCTGGAAGCTGGCTTTGTCACCCAGTTCCAGCGGCTGGGTTTCTTGCCAGACTAGGGTTTTATTGTCAGGTCTGTACAATGCCAGGCGCAGTGGTGCGCGGTAGATGCGCAAGGCCATGGCTGAGGTTTGTACCAGCTGATAATCAGTTTTTGAATCAGTTTTTGAATCAGCCTGTGCCGTCAGTTGGTAAGCTACTTTGACGTAATCCTGCTTCAGCACGATGGGGGCCGCCTTGTCGCCAGCATCGAGCAATTGCCCTTTGGTGCCTGCCCAGACGCGGAACAGATCAGGCTTGAGCAGACTGATGCGTACGATGCTGCCATCTGAAGTCAGCAGTTCTATCTGATTGGCATCAGCTGCTATTTTTTGCATATTGCCCAGCGGCGCAGCCAGACTGGTGCTATTAAACGTATGGAAGATCAGGCTGGCGATGACGGTCTTGCGTATGATGGCGTGCAAAGTTTGCATGTTGGTGTTTCATCCTATCTTTGAATGTGGGGCGCTAGACACCAGAACAGAGCATGCTGCCTATGGTGCATGCAGCAATGTAACTGCGCCCGGCCTTTTGCAACAGCGAGATTTATTTTTTGCCTTCATCAAAAAAATTTGAATGACGCTGCAAGACTATCAAAAAGTATGGCGCAGGCGCGATAAATAATGGTTGACCACACGACGACAGGCGTCATTGGCCCTGTGTCGTATCAGCGTGATCTTGCGGCCATGGCCCGCCAAATGCAGGGCTTGTTCCAGCATGAATTTGCCTTCCCCTATCAAGACCAGCTCGCGCACCCCTGGCAAGACTTGCTGGACGGGGTGATGGTGCTGGTCATGCAAGACTTCCGCGATCGCCAAAATCATCAACTGGCAAGGAATGTCGCCATGGCGGTAATGCAAGCTGAGTTGCCTGGCTGTGATCTGGATGCTGCTTTGCCTGTCGAGACCATCACTGATGATGTCAAGCTTGTGGGCAGACATATGTTGAAAACCAGTGAATATTTCTGCCGTTCTGGCTGGGCTGAGTATCAAAATATCGGCAGGCGTGCGCATGAAGGCAGGGTGGCGGGGTCAATGATATAAAACGAGCATTGTACCAATGCCAGAGCAGTAAGCGTGATCAGCGCGTTCTTGCCTCGCTGACCAGCCATTGATGGAAGGCCTGGAAAGCCGGATTCTCTTTCATGTCTGCCGCATAGATAAGGTAATAATCCAGTCGCAGCGGGGTTTCTACATTCAATGGCCGCACCAGGCGGCCAGCGGCGATATCATATTCGACCAACAAAGCCTGCCCCAGGGCGATGCCCTGCCCGTCTATGGCGGCTTGCAAGGCCATCAGCGCCAGGGTGAACAATGGCCCCTGGCGGGATTCCTGATTGGGCAAACCCAGGGTAGCAAACCAGGATTGCCAACTGGGGTAATCCGGGTCGTTCATGGCGCTGACTTCATGCAGCAGGGTTTGCCTGGCCAGGTCAGTGGGTGTCTGCAATTGCTCGGCGATGACCGGGCTACAGACCGGGAAGACTTCAGTCGCAATAAAAGGCTCGATGCGAAAGTCAGCAAACTGGGTGCGGCGAAAGTCGATGGAGATATCGCAATCGCGGTAAGTACGGTCCACTTCAGAAACGATTTCCACCCGTATATGCGGATGACGGTTCAAAAAACGGTAAAGGCGCGGCACCAGCCATTTGGAACCAAAAGACGGCGGTACGCCCACGCGCAACAGGGCATTATTATCATTAAGCAAAGCATCGGTCGCCTGCTGGAAAATCTTGAAACCTTCACGTATGCGCGGCAGGTACAACTCCCCTGCTTCTGTCAGTTTCAAAACATTATTGCTTCTTTGAAACAAATCTATGCCCAGATGATCTTCCAGCAACTTGATCTGGTGGCTGACGGCCGCATTGGTCACATGCAACTCTTCCGCCGCCCGCGTAAAACTCAGTCGCCGGGCGGCAACTTCAAAAACACGCAGCGAATTCAAGGGCGGAAGACGTTTAGACATGGGCATCCATCAAAAAACGATACGGTAACAGATGTTCATTAAATTTAACTTAATGAATGATTGAAATTTTCTGAGGCGATGGGATGTTGGTTTTCTGGCAGTATGGGTGGGACAGCAGGAAGAATAAGAACAAAACCTCTCACCACAGAGACACGGAGGCACAGAGAAATGCAAGAGACCCCCTTAAAAGACCTCAAGCTTCATTGCTCTGTAGGTTGGGCCGGGCCCCGTTGGGCTACGCCTCACCAGCCCAACACACGGCAGTTAATTAACTTATACGTCTTTTGAAGGCCCAGCTCCGTAGGTTGGGCTAGGGTTTACCAGCCCAACACTCGGCCTCAATCAATGTATACGTCGTTTAAAAGCCCAGTGTTGGGCTGATGAAGCGTAGCCTAGCGAGGCCCGGCCCAACCTACAATTCGCAAACAGATCACCAACCCGACATTGAATTAATCTAAACGCAGTCTCAAAAATTAATCGCTGGCAAGACAGGGCATGCATGGTTAAGCTTCTGTCACTTTCAAGCACTTTATACAGATTCTTATTGCAATGACCCACATACTGACGATAGATACCGGCACCACCAATACCAGGGTGACCCTTTGGCGCGATGGCGTCGTGATTGCGCATCAGGCGCATGAAGTGGGTGTGCGTGATACGGCAATGACAGGCAACCGTGAAAAGCTGCAAACAGGTGTGCGTGCCACTTTGCTCAAAACCCTGGAACAGGCCAGCCTGACTGAAGACGATATCAGCCTGGTGCTGGGTTCAGGCATGATCAGCTCCAACGTCGGCCTGTTTGAACTACCGCATGTGCTGGCCCCGGCAGGTTTGCAGCAACTGGCGCGTGGCATGGTGTCGGTGACGATTCCTGAGGTATTTTCCAAGCCCTTGTGGTTTGTGCCCGGCGTGCGCAATGTGGTGGACAACATAGGCCTGCACAATTGCGAAGCCATGGACATGATGCGCGGTGAAGAAGTGGAAGTCATAGGCGTCATCGACCAGTTGGGCATCACCGGCCCGGCCATGATGGTGATGCCGGGTTCTCATTCCAAGTTTGTCTGCATCGATGACAAGAACCGCATCACCGGCTGCGTGACCACGCTGGCGGGAGAACTGATGTATGTCATCACCCACAACACCATCCTGGCGCAATCGCTGGAATCTTCTTTTGCCAGCACCATCAGCCCGGAGATGTTATTGGCCGGTGCCAAATCGGCACAAACCATAGGCCTGGGGCGCACTTGTTTCAATGTGCGCATACTCGACCAGTTCACGATCTATGAGCGCAATGACAGGGCCAATTTCCTGCTGGGTGCCATCCTCGGGGCAGATTTGCTGACACTCAAAAACAGCACCGCCATCAAGATGCTGCCAGGCACACCCGTCATCATCTGCGGTAAGCCCATCATGAAAGAAGCCCTGGCCCTGCTGATACAAAATGATGATTATTTCTCAGGCAAAGTGACCGTCGTCAGCGACGAAGTGCAGGCGCATCTGGCCGGGCTGGGTGCCATCAAAGTTGCCACAGCGCGCGGACTAATAAAATAAAAAAATAAAATAAAAATAAGCGCCCGCCTGAAAAAATCTGGAGACATGCATGACCCGCATTAACATAAGAATTTTTGCCAGCCTGGCCACCGCCCTGCTGTACATGAGCACCGCAAACGCAGAAACCGTGCGCATCGCCGTGGCCCACTACAGTGACCAAACCCTGCCCTATTTTGAAAAAATGGCGAAGGAGTTCAGCAAGGCCAACCCCGGCATCACCATCAAGGTAGAAGAAGTCAACTGGGACAGCCTGCAACAAAAACTGCAAACCGATATCGTCGGCGGCACCAACCCTGACCTTTCCATCGTCGCCACACGCTGGCTGCTTGATCTGGTCAGGGATGAGGTGCTCGAACCGCTGGATGCGCGCATGACGCCCGCCTTCAAGGACAAGTTCATTGGTGCCTTCATCAACTCTGGCAAGGTGGCCAGCAAGACCTATGGCCTGCCCATTTCAGCCTCTGCCCGTGGCCTCTACTATAACAAGGCCATGCTGGAAAAAGCGGGCTACCCCAACGGCCCCAAGACCTGGGATGAAGTCATCGCAGCGTCCAAGAAGATCAAGGCCACAGGTGCCTATGGCTTTGGCATACAGGGCAAGGAAATCGAAACTGAGATTTACTGGTTTTACTCGCTATGGACTAACGGTGGTGAAGTTGTCGATGCCAATGGCAAGGCTGTCTTTGACAGTGCCGCAGGCATCAAGGCGGCGAATATCTACAAGAGCCTGATCGACCAGGGCCTGACCCAGCCCGGCGTCACCAGCAACAGCCGCGAAGATGTGCAAAACCTGTTCAAGCAAGGCCGCCTGGGCATGGTGATTACAGCGCCTTTCCTGGCGAAGCAGATACAAAAAGAAAAACCCGGCCTGCAATATGGCGTGACAGCCATCCCCCAGGGCAGCAATGCAGCGACATTTGCGACGACTGATTCATTGATACTGTTCAAGAATTCCAAGGTCAAGACGGCGGCCTGGCAATTCTCTGAATTTTTGTTCAGTAAGGCAGCGCGGGTCGCATTCACCAGCGGTGAAGGTTTCTTGCCGACGACGAAAGAAGAAGCGGCAGACCCGGCTTTCAACGACTTGGTGACACAAAGCTTTATCAGCTACCTGCCAACGGCAAAGTTTGCCCCTGTCATCGCGGGCTGGGAAGACCTGTCAAAAATCGTCGCCAATGCCATGCAAGCCGTCTATCTGGGCAAGAGCAAGCCGGAAGATGCCTTGAAAGCCGCGGCGCTGCAAGCCAACAAGATGCTGAAGAAGTAAACATGAGCAAGCGCCCCCTGGCACCGTGGCTGCTGATTTTGCCCAGCTTTGCGCTGGCGCTGTTCATCGTCAGCTATCCGTTTTTCAATATCGTCTGGCAGTCTATTCACGAAGTATCGCGCTTTGGCCAGGTGCGGGATTTTTCTGGCTTTGCCAACTTTGCCACTATCTTTTCCGACCCGGTGTTCATGGCAACGCTGTGGCGCACGTTGGCATGGACAGTTTGCGTCGTTGGCGGCACGGTACTGGTGGCGGTGCCCGCCTCGCTGATACTGGTACAGGATTTTTATGGCCGTGGCCTGGCGCGCACGATTACCATGCTGCCCTGGTCTATCTCGTTGACCATGACCGCCATCATCTGGCGCTGGGCTTTCAATGATGAATTTGGTCTCATCAACCTGGGCTTGCAGCAACTGGGCATCATCAGTCAGCCGCTGCACTGGCTGGCTGATCCGGCGCTGGCTTTTCCGGTTGAGGTCATGATAGGCATCCTGGTGTCTGTGCCTTTCACGGTCACGATTTTTCTCGGTGGTTTGTCGTCAGTGCCGACTGATATTTATGAAGCAGCACGCATGGAAGGGGCAAATGCCTGGCAACAGTTTCGCAAACTGACACTGCCCTTGCTAAGGCCTTTCATCAATATCGCCATCGTCCTGAATGTGATTTACGTCTTCAATTCCTTCCCCATCATCTGGGTCATGACCCAGGGTGGGCCGGACAACGGCACGCATATCCTCGTCACTTATCTGTATGAACTGGCTTTCCGCCTCGGCAGGCCGGGCGAAGCGGCGGCGGTATCACTTGTGATGTTATTGATGCTGCTGGCTTTTACCGGCATCTATATGCGCATGCAAGGGGGTGAGCATGCAGAACAATAAGGATAAGCTTAAGCGCAGCCTGCTTTGCTGGCTGGCCCTGTCACCCCTGGTCATTGTGATATTGCTGCCATTTGCGGTCATGCTGCTGACTGCCATCAAACCGGCAGATGAAGTCTTGTCCTACCCGCCGCGCTGGCTGCCTACGCAGATAGCATGGGAGAATTTTGCCGTGATGTGGGAAGAAACCCAGTTTGGCACGGCGCTGAAAAACAGTATCATCATCAGTACCTTGTCGACCGTGCTGGCGGTGGGCATCAGCATACCTGCGGCGTATGCGATGGCACGTTTTCGCTTTGCCGGGCAGGCTGGCTATAGACGTTTCTTACTGGTCACGCAAATGCTGTCACCTATCCTGCTGGTGCTGGGCCTGTTCCGCCTGGCTGCAGCGATACCTTATGGTGATGGTAATCTCGTCGATACCCACATAGGCGTCGTCGCCACTTATACCGCCTTGAATACTGCCTTTGCCGTGTGGATGCTGCAATCTTATTTCGCCACCATCCCGCGCGACATGGAAGAAGCCGCCTGGCTGGAAGGTTGCAGCAAACCCCGCGCCGTGCTCAAGGTGTTTCTACCACTGGCCATGCCTGCGATGGTAGTCACCGGCATCTTCACCTTCATCAATGCCTGGAATGAATTTGCAGTGATCTATACCCTGATACGCTCGGCAGAAAACAAGACTGTGACAGTACAGATCGTCGACCTGGTGGCAGGCAGATACACCGTCAACTGGCATCACGTCATGGCAGCAGCCTTGCTGGCGACGCTGCCGGTGGCGATACTGTTTTCATGGTTGCAGAAATATTTGGTAAAAGGATTATCGTTAGGTGCGGTTAAGTGAATTTTTAGACCGAAAAGCTCACCACAGAGACACAGAGGTAGCACAGAGAAAATCAAGAGAAGAATGTATGAAACGCGTAGATTAAATAAGAGTTTCCTCTTGATTTTCTCTGTGGTGTAGCAGGGAATTCGAGTGGCATGCCACTCGCCTGCGGAACGAAGACTGCTTGCAAGCAGTCTTTCCTTCCTCTGTGCCTCTGTGGTTAATGGTTTTGAATTAATACAGGAAATTTTATGACTAAAGAAATTACACGTTACGGCAATATCCCTGCAGGTGCTGGTGGGCAGAGGTTGCCGTTTTCGCCTGCGGTGCGGGCTGGGGATTTTGTGTTTTGTTCTGGGCAGGTCGCCATGAAGGACAATGGCGAAGTTGAAGATGGTGGCATAGAAGCACAAACGCGGCGTACCATGGAGAATGTCAAAAAGGTGCTGGCGCTGGCTGACTGTACTCTGGCCGATGTCGTCAAGGTGACGGTATGGCTGGATGACACACGTGACTTCTGGACCTTCAACCGCATCTATCTCGACTACTTTGGCGAGCACCCCCCGGCACGTTCTTGCGTGCGTTCTGAAATGATGGTTGACTGCAAGATAGAGATAGAAGTCACTGCTTACAAACCTCTTTAAATTTGTTTCATAACACTATGCACATGCAAATTGATACCGCCTACCGTTCCATCTATGTATATGCCTGGGATGTATTGGATATGGGCGTAACGGCCTTTGTCGATGCGGCGCTGGCCATGGGTGTCACCGATGTCAGCCTGGCTTGCAGTTACCACGCAGGTAAATTCTTGCGGCCACATGCACGCAAGGGGCCGAAGGTAATTTTCCCTGAAGATGGCGTGCTGTATTTTGAACCACGGCAAGAGCGATATGGCGAAATCAAGCCACAGGCACATAGTGATGCAGCCATCCGTCATGTGCTGGCAGATTTATTGGCCGATGGCCGTCTGCGTGTGCACGCCTGGACAGTCTTGCTGCATAACACCCGTCTGGGTACAGCTTACCCGCATCTGACGACGCAAAATGTGTTTGGTGACCGTTATGTATATAGCCTGTGTCCCATGCAACCAGCGGTGCTGGAATATGCACGTGCTGTTTGCCGTGATCTGGCGCAGCAATATGCACTCAACAGCCTGATACTGGAAAGCCCGGGTTGGCAACCTTATGCGCATGGTTATCACCATGAATTTGCCCAAATGCCCTCAAATGCCTGGCTGGATGTCATGCTGGGTATGTGTTTTTGCAATGCCTGTCAACGTGCCGCGACTGAACAAGACATACAGATCCAGGCTGTACAGCAGCGCATTGCAGGCAATATCAATGACTACCTCGCCAACCCCGTGCCCGTCACTGCCCATCAGGCGCAAGACTGGATACAGGCTGACTTGCTCAGGGATGAAGAGCTGCGTGCTTTCATCAGCTTGCGCCAGCGCCGCGTCACCAAGCTGGTGAGCCAGATCGCCGCAGAATTGCCCAAGGCAACGCAACTGGCCATCATCCCCACGGTACAAAGGCCCACTGCCGATTGCTGGCAGGAAGGAAGCGACCTGGCTGCGCTGGCCGATGCAGCAGATTATCTGGAAGTGCCATTTTATGAACCCAGCGCCGCCCGCGCCATCAATGATGCGCGCCATACCCTGCATGCCGTCGGCGACCGGCCAGAAAAGATACGCGCGATCTTGCGGCCAGGTTACCCCGATCTTAACACTGGCGCAGAACTGGATGCCGCCATCACAGGCCTGCGCGAACTGAGCATCAGCGATTTTGCGTTTTACAACTATGGCTTGCTGCCGCAAAAACAATTGGATCACCTGGCGACGACACTCAACAGCCAGTTTGGAAAGGACACAGCATGAAACGTCATGTACTCATCACCGGTGCCTGTGGCGGCATAGGCAGCGTGTTGTGCCAGCGCTTTATCGCCAATGGCGACCTGGTATATGCCCAGGATTTGCCAGGCACAGCACTTGATGCCCTGGTGGCAAAACTGGGGCCACAAGACTGTGTCGCCGTTGCTGCGGATCTGACTGATGCTGCCGCATTGCAAACCGCACTAGCAGCAGCTTTACAAGGCAATAGCATCGATGTACTTGTCGCCAACGCTGGTGCCGCACAGAGCCTTAACCTGGCCAGCACCTCAGAAAGCAGTTGGAAGCAGGACATGGACCTGAACCTGAACGGTACTTTTCATAGTGTGGAAACCGTGCGCAGCGGCATGCAAGCCAAACGCAAGGGCAATATCGTGCTCATCGGTTCAGTCAATGGCATGACTTCGCTGGGCCACCCCGCCTACAGCGTCGCCAAGGCTGGCTTGATCAGCTATACCAAGGCGCTGGCAATGGAACTGGGCAAACATGGAATACGCGCCAACATCGTCTGCCCAGGCACGGTAAAAACCCAGGCATGGCAAGCCCGTGCCGAGAAAAACCCGCAAGTGTTTGAAGATTTGAAGAAATGGTATCCGCTGCAAGACTTTGCCACACCGGATGATATCGCCGATGCTGTGCTGTTCCTCGCATCTGATGCAGCACGCGTCATCACCGGCGTCGCCCTGCCAGTAGACGGCGGCCTGATGGCAGGCAACCGCGTGATGGCCATGGAGTTGACGCAAGAGGAAATTTAAATTGTTGTTGAAGACCTCTCAACACAGAGACACAGAGGGGGCACAGAGAACTGCAAAATCGATTTAAGGTCCTCTTGTTTTTTTGCATTTCTTGTTCTTTTTTTCTCTGTTCCCCTCTGTGCAAACTCTGTGCCTCTGTGTTGAGAGGTCTTGATCTTCGGTAAAAACAGAAAGAACGTAATGGCAGCCGTACAGTTAAAAAACATCGTCAAGCACTATGAGCAAACTCCGGTTGTGCATGGCATAGACCTCGATATTGCTGATGGTGAATTCGTGGTGCTGGTTGGGCCTTCGGGTTGTGGCAAGAGTACCCTCATGCGCATGGTGGCTGGGCTGGAAGAGATTACTGGCGGCGATTTTTATATCGCCGGCCAGCGGGCCAATGATTTGCCTGCGCAACAGCGCAATATTGCCATGGTGTTCCAGAGTTATGCGCTCTACCCGCATCTGACCGTGTATGAAAATATCGCCTTCGGCCCCAAGCTGCGCAGGGAGTCAGAGGCCAGCTACAGGCCACGCATAGAAGCAGCAGCGAAGATGCTCAATCTTGTACCTTACCTGGACCGCTTGCCCAAGGCCCTGTCCGGCGGCCAGCGCCAGCGTGTCGCCATGGGCCGTGCAGTGGTGCGTGAGCCAGCGCTGTTTCTGTTCGACGAACCGCTATCGAATCTTGATGCCAAATTGCGCGTGCAGATGCGGGCCGAGATCAAGTCCCTGCACCAACGCCTGAAAAATACCGTCATGTATGTGACTCATGACCAGATCGAAGCCATGACCATGGGCGACCGCATCGTCGTCATGAATGCCGGGCGCATAGAGCAGGTCGGCAAGCCGTTGGATTTGTACGACAGGCCAGCCAATCTGTTTGTCGCCAGTTTCATCGGCTCACCCGGCATGAATTTGATCGCAGGCATACTGAGCATGGAAGAAGGCCAGCCCTGCCTGCGCACCGCCAGCAATCTCCGCATACCTGTGCCTTCGCCTGTGCCCGCATCTGCCGCGCGGCAAGGCCAGGCTATTACGCTGGGCATACGGCCTGAGCATGTGCAGGCAAGACCATCTGGTATCATCCCTTTGACGATGAGCATAGATAGCATAGAACCTACCGGTGCCGAGACTTATTTTTATGGCAAACTCGATGGCCTACTGAATGAGCATCCCTGCTGCCTGGCCTCACGTGAACACCTGCAAGTAGCGACCGGTGAAAAATTAGCCTTGCACTTCCCGATTGAACTTTGTCACCTGTTTGACAGCCAAACCGGCTTGCGCCTGAATTAACAGGCAAAAAAGAAAGAATGAAGAGAACCCCATGCTGAACCTGACATCACTGAATGAACAAACCCTGCTACCCGGCACCAAGGGCCTGGCCCTGACTACCCCACTGCTGCAAAAAGACCTGGGCGCACAAGCCTGGAATGTATTGAATGCCGACACCAGCTTCCCTGTGGCTGTGCTGAAAGACAGCGCCCTGCAACATAATCTGCAATGGATGAAGGCCTTCTGCGCCAGCCGCAATATCGTACTGGCCCCTCATGGCAAGACCACCATGAGCCCACAATTGTTTGACATGCAGTTGCGTAATGGGGCCTGGGGCATGACGCTGGCCAATGTCAACCAGATGCGTGTAGCACATCGTTTTGGCGTGAAACGCGTCATTATCGCCAACCAGCTCATCAGCAAGAGCGATATCCATTCTGTCCTGGCCTTGCTGGCTGAAGATGCGGACTTCAATTTCTATGCAATTTGCGATTCCATCCCTGGTGTCAACATGCTGGCCGATGCAGTGCGTGAAGCAGGCTTGCAAAGAACCTTGCCACTGCTGGTGGAACTGGGTTTTGCCGGTGGCCGCACAGGTTGCCGCAGCACGCAAGAAGCACTGGAACTGGCCCGTCATATCCACCGCAGCCCTTACCTGCAACTGGCAGGCGTAGAAGGTTATGAAGGCTTGCTGGTTGGTAAAAACCGCGAGCAAGACTTGCAGCAAGTGAAAAGCTTTTTGCAAAACATGAGCGCAGTATGCCAGCAGGCTGATCGCGAACAATTATTTGACTTGCCTGAGATATTAATCTCTGCCGGTGGCTCGGCTTATTTTGATCTGGTGGGTGAGGAATTTGCCAGCGAAATGAAACTCTCGCGCCCCTTGCTACCCATCTTGCGTAGCGGTTGCTATGTCACGCATGACCATGGTTTTTATCATGGACTGGTGGAAGAAATGCATGGCCGTGTTGCTGACTTGCCAGCCGGCGGCTTGCGCCCTGCGCTGGAAGTCTGGAGCATGGTGCAGTCTCGCCCTGAGAGCGACCTGGCCATCCTGACCATGGGCAAGCGCGATGCCTCATACGACATCGATATGCCTTTGCCTTTTGCCACACACAAGCCCGGCCACACCAGTGCACCATTTGCCCTGCCTGCCGGTTGCAAGATAGAAAAAATGAATGACCAGCATGCTTACCTGCGCCTGCCCAAAGACAGTGGCCTGTGCCAGACCCTTGCAGTCGGTGACCTCGTCGCCTGTGGCATTTCCCACCCTTGCACCACCTTTGACAAATGGCCGCTGATGCTGGTGGTCGATGATGTCTATCGCGTGCAGTCTGCTATCAATACGATATTCTGATCATGCCAGACGCTACATATGATGTGGTGATATGCAATGCCCAGGTCTATGACGGCAGCGGCTGCGCGCCCTACCCTGCCGATATAGGCATACGCGAGCAAAAGATCGCTGCCATCGCCGCCCCTGCCAGTCTGAAAGGGCAACACATCATAGACGCCACGGGCATGGCCGTGGCACCTGGCTTTATTGATGTGCATACCCATGATGACAGGGTAGTCTTGCAACAGCCCGCCATGCAGCCCAAGCTCACGCAAGGCGTGACAACAGTCATCACCGGCAATTGCGGCATCAGCCTTGCACCCCTGAAAGCCAGTGCTGCAGTGCCTGCTCCCTTGTCGCTGATAGGCACGCAAAAAGACTACCAGTTTGACTGCATGGCCGGCTATGTCGCAGCCGTGACAAGTGCTGAGCCCGCCGTCAATGTCGGCATGCTGATAGGCCACTCCACTCTGCGTGTAAATGCCATGGCAGACTGGACAGGGCCCGCCAGCGCTACAGAAATCGGCAGCATGCAAACCCTGCTGTCAGAAGGCATGCAGGCGGGTGCACTGGGTTTCAGTTCCGGCCTGTTTTACCAGACCAGCAGGGCTGCAGACAATGCCGAAGTCATTGCCCTGGCCACAATCGCCGCCCAGGCTGGCGGCGTGTATACCTCGCATATACGTGATGAATACAATGGTGTCATGGATGCCCTGGCAGAAGCCTGCGATGCCGGGCAAGCGGCGCAATTGCCCGTCATACTCTCGCATCACAAATGTGCAGGCCCGGCCAACTGGGGGCGAACGAGCGAGACCCTGGCGTATATCAGCGAACGTCGCCGCAGCCAAGCAGTGGGACTGGATGCCTACCCCTATGCCGCCGGTTCCACCGTGCTTGACCCTGACTATGTCGATGGTATCATCCGCATCATGGTGACATTTTCCGAGCCTTACCCGGCCATGTCGGGGCGTGATCTGTCCGATATCGCCACTGAATGGCAAGTCGATCAAAAAGAAGCCGCACGCCGCCTGCACCCTGCCGGTGCCGTGTATTTCCAGATGCGTGAAGATGATGTACAGCGCGTGCTTAGCTACCCGCACACGATGATAGGTTCTGATGGACTGCCACATGATGAGCATCCACATCCACGCCTGTGGGGTGCTTTCCCGCGGGTGCTTGGTCATTATGTGCGCGAAGAAAAACTGTTCAGCCTGGCAGTCGCCATACGCCGCATGACGACTTTATCTGCCGATCATTTTGGACTCAAACAACGTGGCCGCATCGCCTGCGGCTGCTGGGCCGACCTGGTGATTTTTGATCCGGCCACGATCAGCGATACCGCCACTTTTGCACACCCCAAACAGGCCGCCAAAGGTGTGCTGTGGGTACTGGTGAATGGCGAGATTGCCATGGCAGAAGGCAAGCTGACTGGCAAGCGCGCTGGCAAGGTCTTGCGCAGACAGGATGAACGTTATAACTTTGACGACTAAATTTATTATGTGTTCCGTATTGGGGGCGGTGCGCATGGCGCACCCTACTTAACATTCATTTGGAATTTTTGAAAAGACCAAAAATCTCACCACAGAGACACTGAGACACAGAGATAGCACCCTACAGTGAGTTGGAATATCCTCACTTAACAGCACTCAAGAAAATAATTCTTCCACTTCTGTAAATCCATAAAAACTGCCTTCCAAGTTTTGCACCTGACTGCTGTTTTCAGCCTTTGCAGTTTATGCATCCAACGCAGCAATCCGGCTCAACTATCCGACTTAACTATCCAGCGTATGCATCCTGCTCATGGCATCGGCCAGGCCATGATTGCCTGTTCTCCTGAGCGCCACCAGGCTGTCTTGTATCAGGCTCCCTGGATCACCTTGCCCAAGTTTGAATTGCGCCTGGCAAGACAAGACTGTGGCGCGAAAAGGCACAATGAATTTTGCTAATTGTTCTGCCCTGGGGCTTTCTTCTATCTTCCAGGGGTGTGCTTCATTCGCGTCCATCTGGCTGACCAGTGTTCCCAGTGCATGCATGGCAGCTGCAGGGCCTTCTTCCAAGTAGATATCGACTTCAAAATGGGCCACTTCATAATTCCAGGTGGGGGCATAACGGCGGTCACTCAGCCAGGCAGATGAGATATAACCCTGGACACCCGTAAAAGCCAGCAAGGCACGCGGATTCTTGCGGATGATCTCAAGCTGGGGGTTATGGATGGAAAAATGCCCTATGAAGCTGGCATTGCCCTCAGCATCTCTTTGCAGGATCAAAGGCAGGGGCGATGCTTGTATATTCACACCGTCGGCGCTGATGACCAGGGCCAGAGGATTACGGGCTACCATCTGATCGATTTCGGCTGTGGTTTTTGGCTGGAAAATTTCGGGGTTGTTCATTATTGACTCCAAATTGAATTGACAGCCATGGTAATCTTGCGTAGTTCTCATCACAAGACATGATTTTGCAATGCAGTATTTCAAAAATGAACAAGCCAGGCTGGACTGGGATGATTTGCGCATCATCCTGGCGGTTGCCAGGACAGGCAGCCTGAACCAGGCTGCGCTTGCGCTGGGTAGCAGCCACCCGACTATTTTTCGTCGCGTGCGAGCGATAGAGAAAAAACTTGCGGTCGCCCTGTTTGAACACAAGCGTTCTGGTTACGTCCCCACCGCTGCTGCCAGTGAAATCATCGCCGTAGCGCAGCAAATTGAGGAAGACATTCACCGTCTGGAGCTGGGTATTGCCGGGCTGGATGAAAAGCCCACAGGCAGCGTACGCCTTACCAGCCCGGATACGCTGATGTTCCAATTACTGCCACCCATCTTTGCCGGCATGCAGCAGCAATTGCCGGGCATACGCCTGGAAGTCAGCACCGGCAACAGTATGTTCTTGCTGGAAAAACGCGAAGCCGATATCGCCTTACGTGCTGGCGGGACGCCGCCGGATCATTTGATCGCCCGTCGTGTGTGTGATATTGCCTCTTGCATCTACTATCCCGCTACCTGGCCGAAAATGCACAGCAGTGAGATGACACTTCGTCCCTGGGTCATGACCGATGCCACGCTGGCCCATCTGGACTCAGCCAGATGGCAGGCCGCGCAAGGTTTGCTTGAGCAAGCGGTATTTCGCTGTAACAGCCTCAGCAATGTCGCCAGCGCGGCCAATGCAGGCATGGGCATGGCCATCCTGCCTTGCTACCTGGGTGACCGTGCACCAGCCCTGAAACGCCTGGGCTTGCCCATGGAAGAATTTCGCTCTACGCTATGGATACTCAGCCACCCTGACTTGCGCCGTGTCCGCCGCATCAATGCCTGCATAGAAAAACTCCAGCCTGCGCTGGCTGCGCATCAGCAATTGTTTGAAGGTAATTTGCCTGCGGCCTGAAGCCAAACACATAATATTCCTATTCATCATGACATCTCATAGACCAACTACCCTGGCACTGGACCTTGAAGGCACTTTGATCTCTAACGCCATGAGTCAGATTCCACGCCCTGGCCTGTTTGAATTTCTGGAACGTTGCGCTTTGATTTTCCCAAGACTGGTCATGTTCACGACAGTCAATGAAGCCAAGTTCCGACATATCGCCCAACTACTGGTGGAAGAAGGCAAGGCACCTGCCTGGTTTGCCCATATTGAATACGTGAACTGGCAAGGCGAGACCAAGAATCTGGAATATATCCCTGATGCGAGGGTAGAAGAATCGATCCTGGTCGATGATTTTGAAATCTATGTCCATCCTGGCCAGGCGGCGCAATGGATGCAGATAGAATTTTTTGATTATCCCTATTCGGAAGAAGATAGGGGATTGTTTAAAATGCTGGCAAAGCTCGAAGCCTTGTTTAAAGCCTGAATGAGGATCTGGAAGTCTAAGGGAAATAAGTACAGTGCTGGCCGCACAAGCACACCATATCTAGACTGATACATGTAGGAGCGGCTTTAGCCGCGAACATTTTGCCGTGTCGCTTATATACGCAGGAGTAAAACCCATTCGCGGCTGAAGCCGCTTCTACGAGGAAAGGTCAGATATTTGATCACATCATCAGATTAATCTGGCCCGTGCTTATGTTTTTTTACTCATGCAGGAATTTTCAGCTTCCCCTAGCAATTTGTACTTCACATAAAAAAGACTTTCATACAGCAAAAACTGGCCTTTAGCACTCCAGCCTACATAAAGGCTGGTGGGTGTGGCGGCAGAAGTTGCATGAAGATGCAAGTCTTGCGCCATGCTCATCGCGCGCTTCATGTGTAGCGGGTCGCTGACTACCATGCTGCTTTTAAATTGATTTACTTGCATGAGCTTGCATGCTTGCTGCAAGTTTTGATAAGTATTTTTCGAGACTTCTTCTATCAATATCTGCGAGGCTGGTACACCCGCAGCAATCGCATACTGCCGGGCGGCAGCGGCTTCTGACAGGGTATCACCCTTACTCAAACCGCCGGTAAAGATCAGGTGAGTTACCTGACCGCTCTGGTAGAGTTGTATGCCATAGTTGATGCGCTCGACAAATACGGGGGAAGGCTTGTCTTTCCAGACGGATGCGCCCAGGATAATGGCAGCATCTGCTTTTGTTTTTTCAGTCGCAGCGAACTGCTGTGACAGCAAGGCCGGATAGGCTGCGATACTCCACATCACCGCCAGGTATCCCGCCAGCAGCAACACTAAGCTCAGAAGAACGATATATTTAATAGCAAAATGGCGACGCAGTTTATATCCCTGAAACATGTGTAAGGCTATTGCTTTCTGAGCACGCGCCAGGGCTTGCTGGTTTTGGGGTCGACAGGCAAACGTTTTTCATTGCTCGCATAATCATCTTCAAACACCGCCCAGGCATCGCCACGCCGGACCAGATACCAGAATGGCAGTTTGCGGCCTTCTACACGCAGAGGTGTTCCATATAAATCCAGTTCAGATAAATCCAGAGACAGGCTGGCGTTGGATGGCTTGCCATTGATGCTGAGCTTGCCATCCTGAAAACACCATTGCTCTTTTTCTTGGCTGACAAAGCAACCTTGTATGAGGCGCACCAGATACAGGTCGGCTTCTTTTTGACCATGCCCGCCCAAGCGTTGATATGGGCCTTGCTCAGCTCTTTTTTTGCCATCACCAAGTAACCAGACTTTATCCCCTTGCAGGCGCAGGCAGTAATTTGCTTCATCGCCTTCATGCCAGGCCAGGTTTTGTTTGATACGACCATCTTTGACGGTGAGGGCCACTTGCTGGTCATCAGTCGCTGCCATGGCAGCAGTCCAGCTACCATGCTTCTTCAAGAGTTTCAGAAAATGACTGGTGCTCCAATAACCTTCGAGCTTGTTCAGGGCAGCGTCACCAGTGCAGACTTTATCGGTCGCGGCCATGACGGTGGAAGCAGACATTAGCAATAGTGCGGTGATGAATCTGATGTATGTAGTTCTCATGACGGCCTGTTCAGGGGGAGAGAATAATTTCTCCCTCATTCTATCAGAGCAGGCCGCTCCGTTTTTACCAGTTATTCAGGCTTTTTCACCAAATTGACCGTCATTTTGATATCAAAATCCTCTTGCTTATCTGTCGACTCTTTTTGGAGAGTGGCTGTTTGATTGAGGCCAGTGACGAGTTTTGGTTCTGCTACCAGATTGCCATCTTTCCTGACTTGCATGGCGATAAGGACTGCGTTTTTATACTTGGCAGGTGCTGGCACCAGGTTGAAACTGATATCCCATGTGGCTTGTGGCTCTTTTGATGTCAGGCTGATTTTGGCCTCTTTGCCCTGTTCCACCATGACACGGGGAGTAATGGTTTCTCCACCGACATGGATGTCTGTATTCACCAGATAAGTGTCGGCCTCGGTTTTGACGCTGGCTTGTTTCTTTTGCCCAGCTTGCGTGACTACCGTACTGACAGGTGTGACAGCCCAGGCGCTGTAGGCAGTGCTTGCACACAGGCCACTCAGCAAGAGATAGGCAAGGCTACGTTTAAACAAGCTAGGTGTTGATTCTTGTAATTGCATGATTCTTTCCTTCAAAGGATGATGGGAAGGCCAATGACAGGCCAGGGTGCTTGGGGTAACACTGAGTTGCGTCTTGAGCATGGCTTCGGCATAACTGCGCCTGGCTTGCGGCTGAGCGGCGATGACGCTGGCATCACAGGCTAGCTCCTGATCGAGACGGAAATATCTGGCTGCCAGGTGTACCAGCGGGTTAAACCACAGCAGGCATTGCAGTAAGGCAAACAGGCTGTTGGCATACACATCACCCCGGCGCAAATGGACTCTCTCATGACGGATGATGAGTGCCTGTTCTTCTGTGCTATAGCGTGCAAAAAAATCGGCGGGCAAGATGATTTTTGGTTTAAAGAAACCTGCAAGTGCCGGGCCAACCTCTGCACTGCTGGAGAGGTAGACACCTTCATCCTCGGTCAGCTGGTCCAGCTTATGCATGAAGCGCAGATGCGCAACCATGAGCATGCCCATGAAGCAGACACTACCTGTCAGCCATGCAGTAATAAAAAAGATGGGCCAGATGCTGGTAACCGGCATGTCCAGCATCGTGGCCGCAGCCATGAATTTGCCTGCAGGTGCATTCAGGTCCACCCGCATCTCCAGGTATTGGCGATGCGGCAGCAGCATGGCCAGCAAGGTCAATGGCAACATGGCCCAGAGTTGGTAGCCTGTGTTGGCGCCAGAAAGTTTGCGCAATGGCAGCCTGATGAGCAAGATGATGGCAATGATTGCGCTAGTGACCATGCAGATCAGCAAACCTGTCTGCAATAAATTATTCATCATCACCCAGCTCCCTGATCAGACGTTTGAGTTCGGCGATGTCTTGCTTGGATAATTTCTTTTGCTCGCTGAAATGCGCCACCAGAGGCGCAATACGACCATTGAACATGCGGTCCAGAAAGCCCTTGCTCTCGGACATCAGCCATTGTTCACGCTTCAGGACGGGGGAATACAAAAAGCGTCTGCCATCTTTTTCTGCCTTTATCGCGCCCTTCTTCAAAAGGCGATTCAACAGGGTCTTGACGGTAGCTTCCTGCCAATCCTGCTGTTGCACCAGGATGGCACTGACCTCCTCGGCTGCCATCGGATGTTGCTGCCACAGGGTGTCCATGACCAGCGATTCGGCTTCGCTGATAGCGATGTTTTTCATTGCAGGCTCCAGAATTTATTCATTTACAGATGTAATCGATAATTAATGATTACACGCGTAATCGATGAAGTCAAACAAATAATGTGAAAAAATCACCGTAAACCAAAAACGCGCAACACCAGCTTGCGCGCCTGTCTATATCGCTGTTGCGGTTTATTCTTCCTGGACTTGTTTCCAAGCCGTGATAAACCCGGAGGCCGCCCGCATGACTTGCTGCGCCGACCAGCCCGGTTGATACAGGCTGGCCCCCAATCCAAAACCATTCGCGCCCGCCTGCAGATACGTCTGCATGCCTGCCGGTTTGACACCACCCACAGGCAGGCACAGGCTATCCGCTGGCAAGACCGTGCGCCAGGCTTTCAAGACCGTGGGTGGCACTGACTCTGCCGGAAATAACTTAAGCCCATCCGCCCCCGCATGCAGTGCCGCAAAAGCCTCACTGATAGTGGCCACACCCGGCAAGCTGAGCATGCCACGCTGCCTGGCCACCGCAATCAGAGCCACATCCGTATGCGGCATGACGATCAAAGCACCACCCGCATCCTGCACCTGCCCCACCTGCTCCAGCCGCAATACCGTTCCTGCTCCCAGTAAACAATCGGCTGGCAAAGCCCTGGCCAGCACACCTATGCTGCGCAAGGCGTCTGGTGAATTCAAGGGTATCTCTATGCAACGGAAACCTAGCTGATACAGGCCCAGGGCGATTTCTTCGCATTCATGGGTCTGAATGCCGCGCAGGATGGCGACCAGGGGGATGGGATTGAGATAGGTGGGGAAATTTTTAGATGGGGGCATGGTGGTGTTTTGGGTATAGTGTTTGACAGTGCTTTGGTAAGTATATTGCTTTGGCGTTCGTGTAGCCGGATTTTGAATTTGGGGTTGCTTTTGAATTTGGGGTTGCTTTTGAATTTGGGGTTGCTATTGACTTTCCGAATTTCCCATGTGTAGACGCCGTTTGTGCGGTACAGAAAATGGAAAAAGAAGGACCGCTGTTTGAGCGTAGCGAGTTTCGGGCCTTCCCATTTTTTGTGCTGCACAAACGGGAACCCCGCAGGGGATATTGGCAGGGTTTCGCAAAGCACGCTTTGCGCTGCCAATATCTAAGCCGCTTGCAAGCGGCGCAGTGGAGTGCTATGCCTGGGTCGCCTTTTTGGCCCACCTTTTTGGCGAAGCAAAAAGGTGGATAGCCGCCGGTCTACCACCGGCCTGCAATCGTAAATAACGTGTGCAGATAGTTAAAAAACGAACTCAGAAATATCGCTTCGTTTTTTAAGAATACGTTGATCGGAGGTCGAGTGTTGGGCTGGTGAAACGTAGCCCAACCTACGAGATCAATCTCCCCCCTCAATCCCTCCTCTCATTTAAACTGATAATTAAACGACAGCTTCACTATCCTCCCCAAAAAATTATCATAATTATTGACCCCATAATTCCCGCGCGGATCATACTCCGGCTTGTGATTAAACAGATTCTGGATATTCAAATCCAGCTTCATATCCTTTCTTGGCCGCCATGAGATATTACTGGTCCAGGTCGTGACGGCAGCGATGCCCTTGCTGCACAAAGACTTGGGCGTATCCAGCCTGGTTTCGCAAGATTCCTGATCATAGGAGGGGTCATACCAGCCGCCCACGCCTTGCAGTCTTTGCGGGCCGGTGTAGTTGGCGGCCAGGGCCAGGTCCCACTGGCCGTAATTCCACAAGGCCGAGAAACGGCCTGTGATGCGCGGGTTGTTATACGCACCGACAGAATTCTCTTGCCATTCACCATCAGCACCCTTAACGATAAAACGGCGGGCGATGGTGGTTTGCAGGCCCAGGTTCAGGCGGCCATATTCGCCCAGGCCAAAACGGGCATTGGCATTCACATCAAAGCCATCGACCAGGGTTTGTGACTGGTTGATATAGCTGCCTATCATGCCGCCGACCTGACCAACGGTATACACTGGCAGCTTGCTGCACAAGCCAGGATTGGCAGCACACACTGCGGCAGCCTGGCCCTGGTTAGCCTTGTCCTGCGGCGAGACAGGGGTGCGCAGCATGACGCCGGTCACGTCGGCTATGTCAGGGCCAAATTTGGCGATGGCACGTTCCAGTAATTGATTATAGTTTTCCGGAATGATTTCATTTTTGCGATTGATGAAATAGTAGTCGGCAGAAATATCAAAGTCCTTGGTCGGCTGGAAGACAAAGCCGACGGTGGAAATCCTGGCTTTTTCCGGCATCAGTTTTGAGTTGGGGCTGGTGACGCCGCCTATGTTGTAGGCACTGCATTCCGAGTTCAACAAGTTTTTGCCGGTAGTCACATCACTGGCATTGGCCGACTTCATGAGTACGTCGGCAATCGCATTGGTTTGCGCGCAGCGTATGGGGTCTTGTACCTGGCTCACGGCATAGATGCCGCCCGTGCCAGATTCTGCCAAGCTGGGCGCGCGGAAGCCTTCTGAGTACGTGCCGCGTACCAGCAAACTATTCAGTGCTTGTATTTTCAAGCCGACCTTGGGCACGATGTTATTGTCAAAGCCGGGATATTTGTCGTCACGGATGGCAAAATCAGCTTCTATGCTCTTGGTGATGGGAGCCAAAAATTCAGCAAACAATGCCTGGCTGGTGCGCTGGCCCTTGAACCAGGAACCACCCTGCCACCAGATATCACCATTCGCGGCGGCTGTATCACCAGGGCTGGAGTAGTTTTCATAGTTGAGATTGAAACCTGCCGCCATCATCAAGTCCCCTGCTGGCAGGGTGGCGATCTTGCCTGAGACTTTGGCATCCAGGTTGGCAACCTTGTCCCAGGATGGGTATTGCACATTCGGGTACATTTTTTCCAGCAAGGCACGGTTGCTGGCATTGTCGACACCAAATTTATAGGCCGGATTATCACTCATGATGGTGTAACCGGTTTTGGGGTCGGTAGTGTAAGGACCAAAGGCTGCCAGCAAACCACTGACGCTGGGGTTACTGCCACGCTGGTTCATGACGCTATGGGTTTCTGCCAGTGTCAATGCGGTTTCCCAGTCCCAGCGGCCGGTATTACCTTTCAAACCGGTGACGAGGCGGAATTCATCATCCACCGTGCTTTGTTTGGCCAGGCCTGCGGCATCGAGAAAGCGGTAAGAAATACCAGCAACGCCGCCCATATTGCCCTGCAATTTTGCAGGCAAAGTGTTATAGGGATTTTTGGCCGACAGATAAGGGAAGGTCAAAGTATTGAGCTTGACGCCCGTATTACGCGCATACCAGGATGGATAATCCCCACTGCTGAAATTGGGCGGACCTACATCAGTACTGAGGTCGATGTGGGTAATAGCCAGTTCGGCAAAGGCTTGCACATTATCATTGATATCATAGTGGGCGCTGATAAAGCCATTGGTGCGCTTGGATGAAGGCACCCAGAATTTACCCAGGTTCAGGGTATTCAAGGCACAGGTGGTATTGCTGCCATCTGCCTTCAGGGACAAGGGCGTGGGGCAACCCTGGGCCGGTGCGCGGTTGGTGCCTACATTACTGAAAGCGAACAGGGTGCCGGGGTTGAGCACGCCCGGGCCGCTGCCTTCGGCGATGCGCATATTGGTCAAAAAGCTGGGATGGTATTTATAGTAGTCATCCGGTATGGATGACAATATCTGGGGCAGATAAACGGCGTCACGCTGGTAATAACTGAGTGTGCCAAAGACATTGAATTTATCTTTTTCCAGGTCACCAAAGCCATAGGTGATGGCGGCACCATATTCACCATTGCTTTTGGTTTGCATGGATTTTTGTCCATTCACGCGCACATCGAGGCCGCGGTAATTGGTCTTGGTGATGACATTGATGACACCAGCTATCGCATCAGAACCATAAATTGCGGATGCACCATCGGCCAGTATCTCTACCCGCTCTATCGCATCGACAGGGATGGAATCGATGTTCACGAACTGATACTGGAAACCATAGGTCGCGCCATAGCTGGACAGGCGGCGGCCATTCAACAAGACCAGGGTGGCTTGCGTGCCCAGGCCGCGCAAATTGGCAGAAGATGCCCCATCCATGCCGGTGAACAGGCTTTGCGAATCTTTCAGGTCAGGTACATTGGCACTGATATTGGCCAGCACTTGTTGCAGGGTGCTGGCACCCATTTGCTCTATCTGATCACGCTTGACGATCTGTATGGGTGAAGCCTGTTCCCTGTCTATGCGCTTGATGCTGCTGCCGGTAATTTCCACCCTTTGCTGGCTTTTTTCAGCTTCTGGCGTATTGTCCTGAGCCTGCACGGCAACAGGCAGCATCATGCTGCCAAAAGTGAGGCAAAGCGCGCGTGTCATTACTGTCTCACGTATTTTCATTTTTCTATTTTGCATGGTCCTGGTCTCTGTTTGGCTGACTTACCCGAGTTACAGACGTGAGCAGTCCTGACATGCTGCTATCGTGCATGCTTGTGCTTCTATTTTTTTGCAAGTCGGGAATTCTGAATTTATTTTGCTCGTCAAAATCATTCAGGTGTCTGGCTGACTCTTATGGAGCAAGGCACACAAGCTTTTTTGATTCGACATGAAAAAGTCTAAGTTGTATATGGATGTCACGCCATCGACATATTTTTAACTTCTCGTTTAGCTAAATTTGATGTTGGCCTGAGCCTGTCTGTATTTATTTGTCAGTGAGCGAACAAAACAAGCCTGTACGCAAGGAGCGTTTTTTAATGACTGTAAAATCCTGAAATTTATAACTAAGCTCAAAAGAAACCATTAAGTGATAATGTTGATGCGGTATCCAGAAAATGCCAGGGACAGAATCAACCCTTTTTGTATATACCACTACCGACCATCGTGTTTATTCTCAGGCTTTGTGTACATCCGGCATTTGCATGGGCAATGCCACCTTGAGCATGGCATTGGCAGCCATACCTGCGCGAAAAAATTCACATTCATCCTCAGGCTCACGTCCAGGTTTTCGGCTGGAGAACAAACCTGTACCAACTCCGCAAAGTAACAGGTGCCGTGAGAGTCAAATCCTATCCACTACCTGGGTGACAACAAAAGTAACAAATAAAGTGGCGGCTTTTGTCTCCTGCCTCTATCTTCTGCTAAACAAAGCCCGGTTTTGAGTTAAAGTTATGCCATCACCGCATCTGTCCACCATGAGATGCTGGAAGAATTTGACATAGATCAAATGTATGTATGCCTGAAGGTGACATCGTAGACTGACTCATCCTGCATCTGTTTCTGTAATAACAATGCTGTATGAACGAACTTTGATGCCATTTGGGTCATTGCCATCGCCCATAGAAAAAAACAAGAGACAAAACATCATGCGTATTTTGCTAGCGGAAGACGATAGTGTCCTGGCTGACGGGCTGACCCGGTCTCTGCGTCAATCCGGTTATGCCACCGATTGCGTCAGCGATGGCGAGGCGGCCGACACGGCGCTGACGACCCAGGATTTTGATTTACTGATACTCGACCTGGGCTTACCCAAGCTCAGCGGCCCGGAAGTCCTGCGCCGTTTGCGGGCGCGCAATTCTCATCTGCCAGTGCTGATCCTGACGGCAGCAGATTCAGTAGAACAAAGAGTCAAGGGCCTGGACCTGGGGGCGGATGATTATATGGCCAAGCCCTTTGCCCTGTCTGAACTGGAAGCCAGGGTGCGGGCGCTAACGCGCCGGGGTGCTGGTGGCGGCCCGACTGTCATCAAGCATGGACCGCTGACTTATGATCAGGTCGGGCGCATTGCCTATATCCATGAGCAAATGCTGGACTTGTCTGCACGTGAACTGGGCTTGCTGGAAGTGCTGCTGCAACGCACGGGGCGGCTGGTCTCCAAGGAACAATTGGTCGACCATCTCTGTGAATGGGGTGAAGAAGTCAGCAACAATGCCATCGAAGTCTATGTACACCGCCTGCGCAAGAAAATAGAAGTCGATGGTGTGCGTATCGCCACCGTGCGCGGTCTGGGTTATTGCCTGGAAAAATTCTTTGTTCCTGCCACTGTAGCAACAGTTGCAGCACCCGCAAACCCTGAACAAAAATGAGCGAACAGCCAGGCAGCGCTATTAGCGACACGGCCACGCCTGGCGACACGGTGGGCAAACAACCTGAAGAAAAAATCCAGCGCTCTTTGTTTGGAGAAATCCTCGACTGGATGCTAGCCCCCTTGCTCTTGCTCTGGCCCATGAGCATCGCCATCACGTATCTGGTGGCCAAATCTATCGCCAACCAACCCTTTGACCGTGCCCTGGAAGACAATGTGCTGGTATTGTCGCAGCAAGTCAAAGAGATAGATGGCAAGGCTGTCACCCAGCTCAGCAATCCGGCGCGCGATATTTTGCGTGCTGATGACCTTGATAATATCTATTTCCAGATCAAGGTCACCAAAAATGAAGTCATCGATGGCGACCGTGACCTGCCCATGCCCATGGACGATGAAAGACCACCAATAGGCACGGTACAATTCAGGAATGCTGTCCTGCGCGGCATCGATATACGTATTGCCTATAGCTATATCGACCTCAACAAGACCAGTCATCGCGGCCCCAATAAAGACCCGCACCTAGCGCTGGTGCAAGTCGCCGAGACCCTGGAAAAGCGTGCCCTGCTGGCCAATGAAATCATCAAGGGTGTGATACTGCCGCAATTCATCATCTTGCCGATAGCCCTGGCCCTGGTCTGGTTTGCGCTGAGTCGTGGCCTGTCGCCGCTGGCAGAATTGCAGCAGAGAATACGGGCGCGCCGGCCAGATGACTTAAGCCCCATAGATTCGCGCCATGTACCGGAAGAAATCACTCCCCTGGTCAAATCACTCAATGAAATGCTGGAAAGACTGGCGCAAACCATTGCCATACAAAAACGCTTCATCGCCGATGCTGCCCATCAGATGAAAACCCCGCTGGCTGGCATGCGCATGCAGTCTGAGCTGGCCTTACGCCAGACCGATCAGCAAGAAATACATCAATCACTGACGCAACTGGCCACCAGCTCGGAAGCCGCCACCCGCCTTGTCAACCAGTTGTTGACACTGGCCCGCGCAGAAAACCTGGCGCCAAGCAACCAGCCGCGCGAACAGATAGATCTCAATATCCTGGCGCGCAATGTCGTGCAAGACTGGATACCGGCCTCCTTCGCAAAAAAGATAGACCTGGGTTTTGAGCAGGATAAAAATGCCGTGCTGGTCTTTGGCAGCCCCTTGATGTTGCGTGAAATGCTCAGCAACCTCATCGACAATGCCCTGCGCTATACCCCGCAAGAACATAGCGTGACTGTACGCGTGCGCATAGACCACGACCAGGCGCTGGCCATAGTGGAAGTGGAAGACAATGGCCCCGGCATACCAATGGCAGAAAGAGAACGCGTGTTTGAACGTTTTTACCGCATCCTGGGCAGCAATGTGCAGGGTAGTGGCCTGGGCCTGGCCATCGTGCGCGAAATCGCCAGCCAGCATGAAGCCCGCATACAGATAGTCGACAATCCCCAGCCGCAAGACCCGGCTTATCCTGGCTGCATATTCCGTATTTCTTTCCAGTTGAATCCCTATGATGAACTTGCCATGGAAAGGCTGTCATGAGCCAGCTACCTGAGACTAGTGGCGGCGTAGGCAAACAATACTGGCGGCAGACCAAAAGACTGACCATGACCCTGCTCTGCTGCTGGGGGCTGCTGTGTTTTGGCGTATTGTTTTTCGCGCGAGAATTATCGGCACTGACTTTCTTTGGCTGGCCTTTCTCTTTCTACATGGCAGCCCAGGGTTTGACACTGAGCTTTGTCATTATACTGGCCATTTATTCTCTGGGCATGCACTGGATAAGCCGCAGGCAAACAGAAAACTGACAGGAAACTAAGCATATGGGACAAAAAAGCTTTACCCAAAGACTGACACGTTATTACCTGTGGTACACCCTGCTGTTTATTGTCTTCCTCATCAGCCTGGCGATCCTGGAAAAAGAAGGTGTGCCGCGGGCCTGGATAGGTTATCTGTTCATGTTCGCCACCATCGTGCTGTATGCAGGCATAGGCGTACTCAGCCGCACCTCGGACATCAGTGAATACTATGTAGCCGGGCGGCGCGTGCCCGCTATCTTCAATGGCATGGCCACCGCAGCAGACTGGATGTCTGCCGCCAGTTTCCTGAGCCTGGCTGGTGGCCTGTATTTGCAGGGCTTTGATGGCCTGGCCTACATCATAGGCTGGACTGGTGGCTTTTGCCTGGTCGCGATGCTGATTGCCCCCTATCTGCGCAAGTTCGGCCAATACACTATCCCTGACTTTTTGGGTGCGCGTTTTGCCGGTGCACCAGAAAATAATATAGTCAGGATACTGGCTGTATTTGCCACCGTGTTTATCTCTTTCATCTATGTAGTCGCACAGATTTATGGCGTGGGCCTGATCACTTCGCGTTTTACCGGCGTGGATTTTTCTGTCGGCATTTTCCTGGGCCTGGCCAGCATTTTGGTATGCTCTTTCCTTGGCGGCATGCGTGCCGTAACCTGGACCCAGGTGGCGCAATACATCATTATCATCATCGCCTTCCTGATCCCGGTGGCCTGGCTGTCGATCAAGCATACCCATAATCCGGTGGCACCACTCTCCTATGGTGCCGTACTGCCTGCACTGGTCAGTAAGGAAAAAAGTTTTGAGGCAGACCCGAGGGAGCAAGAAGTCCGGGCCATCTACCGCCAGCGCGCCGATGAATTGCAAATCAAGATACAGCAATTGCCGCAGTCCTGGGAAGATGGCCGTTATGAGTTACAGCAAAAGCTGGAAGAATTAAAATCAGGCAATGCCTCGCTGCTCGATATCAAGGCAGCAGGCCGGGTGCTGAGTAATTACCCCAAGTCAGCTTATGAAGCACAAAGTCGCTGGAGTGATATCCGCAATGCTTATCTGGCCAAGGCACAGCCCGGGTTTTCTCAATACACGCCCTATGCCGCCAGGGATAAAAAAGAATCCGACAACAAACGCAACAACTTCATGGCCCTGGTGTTATGCCTGATGATGGGTACTGCTGCCCTGCCTCATGTACTGGTGCGTTACTACACTACGCCCACCGTCAAGGAAAGCCGCGACTCAGTATTCTGGTCACTGTTCTTCATCATGCTGCTGTACATCACCATTCCAGCACTGGCGATTCTGGTCAAGTACGATATCTACAATTCACTGGTGGGCAGCGAGTTTTCCAAGCTACCGGCCTGGGTCACTTACTGGGCCAATATAGACCGCAATAACCCACTGGTCACGATCACCGATATCAACCATGATGGCATAGTCCAATTGGCCGAGATTGTGCTTGATGGCGACATCGTGGTGCTGGCCACGCCAGAAATCGCAGGCTTACCCTATGTCATCTCAGCCCTGGTGGCTGCCGGTGGCCTGGCCGCAGCACTATCGACTGCCGATGGTTTGCTGCTGACAATTTCCAACTCACTGTCACACGACATCTACTACAAAATCATAGACCCGCAAGCCTCGACACAAAAGCGGGTGACCATTTCCAAATTGCTGCTGCTGGTCGTCGCCCTGATCGCTGCCTATGTTGCCTCACTCAAGCCTGCCGATATCTTGTCGCTGGTGGGGACGGCATTTTCGGTGGCTGCATCCACGCTGTTCCCGGCGCTGGTGCTGGGCATATTCTGGAAACGCGCCAATCGCCAGGGTGCCATTTGCGGCATGGTTTGCGGTTTTGTCATCTGCGTGTTCTACATGCTATATACCCACCCCCTGTTCGGCGGCACTCCCGCCAACCAGTGGTTCAGCATCGCCCCCATCTCGGCTGGTGTATTCGGTGTGCCTGCAGGCTTTATCACCATGCTGGTAGTCAGTTTTTTTACACCCAGGCCAGATCAGAAAACACTGGACCTGGTGGATTTTGTGCGGCAACCATAAGTCGCTTTTACAAGATGAGGCCAGGCCAGATTCAATCCAGCATTTGCAGTTTGCTGACCATGATGACAGGATCGCGCTCATCTACATTCGTGTATGCATAAGCATAGACATGAACGATGGCCTTTTTCTCATAGGTGTAGCGGGCGACTTTTTGGTAAAAACCACGCCACAAGCTTTTTTTCGCATGCACGCGATAAAAAGTCATGGGTGTTTTTTGCCATAGAGGGATTTTCTTTTCTTCATGATCATCCGGTGCAAATACCAGATGATTGCCAAACTCTTCCGATGCTTCAGTGTGTATCTTCCCTTTGATTGTTGCCTGACCAGAGAACAGGTAAGTATGCTCAGGGACGTCACCAGGCTTGCTACAGAAATTGTTCATCCTGAATGGTTTGCCCAAGGTAAAAGATGCACTATCTTCCGCTGAGGGACAGCGACACTGACTCTCGTCTTCTGCAGCGATCAGTGGGGCAGTTTTTATCCCTGCAGCATCACGCATATCACGCGTTTTAAATGCCAGCTGGGAGGTAAATACCGCAGGTACTATGCAAGACGAGGCAGCATGACTATTTGCGACCAGGAGTGAAAAACTCAGCAAAACTGGAAAAAATCTAAGTTTCATGAAAACCTTATTGGATATGAGTGAAGTGGCATGTTCGTCAAAACTGGTCTCACCCCAGGCCAAGGCAAGCTCTGAGTCTAGGGCGTGTTGACATATCTTTTAGTCAAGCGAATGGGTTAGAAACCTTGTCTGGCTAGGCGTGCGGAGCGCTGCTTGGCGAGCCAAGTGAGCGACGCACAACAACGCCAGGCGAGGTTTCTGGTCCATTCCCTTCGGGTTCTCGCCATATCGCACGCTGGACTGCGTTGCGCGTCTTGTCAGGGGCTCTAGCCTTGCCAGCCTGCGATATGGCGGGAGCGCTTTGTCTAAAAGATATGTCAGCACGCCCTAGCCAGATGATGGCAATTTTACTTGATCGTACAGCATACGCATAAGCCACCAGATCAAGCGTGACTCACTGTTACAGTCCACTAGTATGAAAGCTGGCCTTCATCGGCAAACTCAATGATAAGTGATAAATTTGATCAGATTTTCCATTCATGACACAATGAGCTGGAATAGTATCCATTAGCTACATACCTGCTCATGCATGGAATACCACGCATTGCCAGGATACTTGTGATGTAGTGCTGCGTAATTACCCACAAGCTTGGAAATCCAGAAATCTCTGTAGCGCCGCACTATTCAAAATGCGCTTTTAAAAAATCCCCCAGACTGGCTGTGGGTCTTATTCAATGGAAGAGCTATCCTGAAAATGACTGCCTTTTATAAAATTTTTCTAACCTCATCAATCTGCTTGTCATGCTTGGTCAACCCGGCTTTCTCGCAAGAATTCAATATTGAAGATGACAGCTTATCCACACTGCCTCCTGCCGCACTAACTGCGGTAAGAGCCCATGCAAAAACTACTGATTACCGCGACTGTGCCGATGGCGGCTTCATAGGGACCGCAATAGCCCTTGCTGGCGGCACGCAGAAATTGGACTGGGTCGCAAAAACAGCAGATGGTTGTGCATGGGGAGCTGCAACAGCAGCAATCTGGGTTTTGAAGCATGAAGGCAATGCTTACCGGGTGGTTCTCTACAGTGGTGGCCAGGCACTGAATCTCAAAGGGAAGAAATCACATATGCTAAAAAACCTGGAAATCACGAGCGCGACAGCAGGTCATTATTCTGCAGCAAATTATCAATACGATGGCAAACGCTATCAACAATTCAAGGCCCGGTATGTAGATTTGTCAGACCCGCGAGTATGCAAAAAAAATCCCGATGTATGTCCAGCTAAATAGCAGCAAGCCATATATTTACTGACTGCCCGTACATAGCACGCAAGGCTTTAATTACATGCTGCTGAAACTAATTGCACACCCCTGTGAATAAGAGGCGTGCAAAGTACTGCAAACATGAATCAGAATTTGGAGAAAGATGCTCTGACACCAGCTCTTACTGCCACGTTATCACCAATGGCAACCGTGTTAATAAAGTTGCCGGATTCAAATTTTGTTTTTGCCCAAGTCACACCATCACAGCTATACGCGACCTCTGCATAATCGTAACTCTTCTGGTAATCGATAGTCATCACCTGTCCGGCACCTATCACCAGTTGATTACCATAAATGATGGGACTCATATTCCCCTTTAGAACAGTTTTCCAGTTGACGCTATCGCTGCTGTTGGCGATCACGCCATTGGCATCCACGGCAATATATAGCCCATTGAGATACTGCATCCCTGTAATAACAGCGGTAGGAAAAACGCCGTCGCCACTAATTTTTTGTGCTTGCCAGATATTGCCATCCGTACTGACATATAGCATTCGCGGATCTGCACTTGTGGTGGTATAGAATTTTCCTTTAGCAAAAGCCGCCCAATTAAAATCGTAATCTTTTGCAACTTTCAGCTCATTGAGATTCGCGGCAAGATTCCATGTCTGGCTATCTGTAGTCCAGATAATTTTGTTGCTGCTACCAACAACAATAAGCCTGCCATTTCCAGAGACTAGGTCGGAAGGGTAAAACGAGGGTAAAGTCGAGCTGGAATTTGCAGAGGTTTGTGCAATGATTTTCTTATCCCAGCTCGCCCCATCTGTAGTGCTAGAGACTATCAAGTTTCCGGATGAATCCCTGTCGAGCGTGATAAATTTCCCGAACGCATAAGTCACTACGCCGGACCCTGAATTAGTAGCTGACGAACGGGTCCAATTTTCACCATCTTTGCTCCAGAGACCATATCCACCCTCTTTTATTCCACCAAGAAACATGCCATTGCCGTACACCACATTACTGAAATAACCAACTTTTGGTTTGCTCGTATCATTATCGATCGCAGTCCAGGTGCGGCCAAATTTATTGGTACAAGCCAATTGAGTGGAGCCATCCAATCCCGAAACCGTACCAGCACCTCCAGCAGTTGCAGCACCATTGCCACCACTACCACCTCCGCAGGCAGATAAAAAAATCGAGAGAGTCAGTACTAACTTGCTTTTAAGTTTCATCATATGGGAAGAGAATCAGAATTTGAGTGATGACCGCAATCAGCTAAAGCAAATGACATACAGTCAGGGGACGCTCAGCATTGTAACAAGAAGTAAATTCAGATTCTATCGAATACTGCGTACACCTTGAGCCAGTCAAGATTGTCCGTCTTGAACTTGTCATTGATTGCCATACCCGGCTCAATTCCGTTTGGCAAAAACAGCCTTGGGTGTGCGGCCATAGAACCTGGTAAATGCGGCGCTGAAATTACTGGGATGTTCATAACCAACCTGCCACGCAACCTGGGCGACTTGATAGCCGCTTTCCAATAGCACCCAGGCGCGGCGCATGCGTATTTCCAGCAGCAGGCGGTGCGGGCTGGCATTGTACAAATGACGGCAAGCTTGCTTGAGTTTGAATTCACTCAGGCCAACAGTGGCGCACAAATAAGCAATGCTCAGAGGATGCTGCATTTGCGCCTGCATCAGGTCACGCACCTGCTCCATCCTGGCGATGTCTTCTGGGCTGATTTTATGATGAGCGGCATGCTCCGCCACCGGGGCCAGTTGCCGCAACTGCTCTGCCAGCAGGCCCAGGGCATGGATGTGCATGCCTAACACGTCAGCTACCGGGGTAGTCAAACCTGAGATCAGGGCCCTGGCATGGGCAGCGCTGGCGCTAGAGGTCTTGCCAAAACCGAGACGGCGCACGCCTGCAGTAGCCAGCAAATCCTGATCGCGAGACGCCCCCAGATAGCGATGCAATACCGGCTCTGCAATCAGCAGCCGCAACTGGGCCACTGAGCTGGCCGCTTGATAACGGCGTTGCCCGGCATTGCCATTGAATGAAGTGACGGTGGTATGGCCAGCACGAAACTCCAGTTGATCGCCCCGCATGTCGGTATACATGGACTGGCCACTCAAACCCAGGGTGATGACCAGGGTGCGCGGCCCCTTGGGATTATGGCTTTCCTCGACCAGATCCTTGATAGGACGGTAGCGTGAATACACGATGGCCAATCCCTCATCCACCTCAAAACGCTGCGCGCTGCAATCCCCCAGGCTGGCTGGTAAGGCTTGCCTTAGCCAGCCGGGTGAGGTCGATGACGCTGGCCGGGCTTCGCTGGCATCAATGTGATAGGGCATGGCAAGGCTCCTTGATTAGTCTGCACGCAGATTGCCAGAAATCATATGAAATACAGCGGAATGCATATAAATGCGGATGATACTCATTCTCATTTGTGGGTATTATTTCACACATCGCCTGTACATGCATCAAGCAAAACCATGCTTGTTCCACAGCACACATTGAATCCTTCATTTAATCCGCAATCCATAGAGAATGAGCCTGGCTATGTCATTTAAAAAAATTCGCTCCCGCCCTCCCCTGTGGCCCTTGCTGGTTTTGGGCTATGCCTGCAGTGATGGCCACGCCCAGACAGAATTGCCGACTGTCACGGTCACGGCCAACAAGCAGACACAAACGCTGGAAGCACTGCCAGCCAGTGTCACCGTGTTCAAGGCCCATGCACTGGATGCCGCCGGAGCGAGCAGCCTGGAAACCCTGGAGCAGATGACACCAGGTTTGGCGTTTCAGCCATTTGGGCAATCCGGCATACATGCGCCTGTGATGCGTGGGCTCACCGCAAATTTCTTTTCATTTTCTTCTTCTACCCTGCTCCTGGTCGATGGCGTGCCCACCCTGATGGCGCAAGGCTATGATGACCGCTTACTGGGGATAGACAGGATCGAAGTGCTGCACGGCCCGCAATCGACCCTGTATGGGCGCAATGCCGAAAGCGGTGTCATCAATATTTATAGCCGCCTGCCGGGCAATACGCCACGCAGCATGGTGTCGGCAGAATTGGGCAGCCGTGATTTGCACAGCCTGCGTTTTGACCTGAGCCGCCCATTGATTGCGGATACTTTGTCTGCCAGCGTGGCCGGTGAATTATTTTCGCAAGATGGCTTCATCGATAATCTGGCAACTACGCAAAAAGAAGATACACGTGAACGCCACCACCTGAAACTGGCACTGCGCTGGACACCAGGCCAGCAAACCGATGCCATATTGCGCTACACCCAGCAGGATTACCGTGATGGTGGCGCGTTATGGGGCTCACCCGCGGCGGCACGTTACACCGTCAACTCTGGCACACCCAGCTGGAATAAGTCGCGTGGGCGCAGCATATCGCTGGATGTAACGCACGAATTTTCTTCAGGTGTACACCTGCGCTCCATCACCGCGCGCAATGATTTTCTGGACAGGGTACTGCAGGATACCGATTTCAAACCTCAGGATACCCTGCACATAGGGCGTGACCATCATTTTCGCAACTTGTCGCAAGAGTTAAGGCTGGAAGGCAAATTCGGGCTGGCACAATGGCTGGCCGGTTTCTACACCGACCAGGACGATCATGATTTGCTGAATGAACAAAAACTGCCCATGGGTTTGAGCAAAAGCATGGCTACGCTCACAGGCCATTCCACTGCTGTGTTCACTCACTGGACTATCCCCCTGGCTGAACGCTGGGACATGGTGGCGGGTGCACGTATAGAGCGTAACCTAGAGCAGTTCCAGCCAGCCGCCAGCAAGCAACTCGCCACTAATTCTATGCGCTGGACGCAGGCCACACCCAAGCTGGCCCTGCAATATCAGCTAACACCCAACAGCCAGATGTATGCCAGCATGACGGAAGGTTTTCGTGCCGGTGGCTTTAACGTGTTTACTCCGGCAGCCAACTATGCCGCTTTTCAGCCTGAATCAGTACGCTCATTGGAAGTCGGCATCAAGGGCATCCTCATGCAGCGTCGCCTGCGTTATGCCGCAGCCTGGTATGCCATGAACGTACGCGATATGCAGGTACAGCAAATGCCCGTACCTGGCCTGGTGTATATCACCAATGCCAGTTCTGCACGTTCCAGCGGGGCCGAGTTTGAACTGGATTATCTGCTGGGCCAGGGTTGGCAAATCCAGGCTGGCCTGGGTTTGAACCATACCCGTTTTAATACTTTCCGGGATGGCAGCAATATCTACGACGGCCATCGCAACCCCTTCGCGCCGGACATCAATGGCCATGCCAGCCTGCGCTACGAAGCGCCGCAGGGCTGGTATGCCCAAGCCATGTTGACAGGAACGGGCAAGGTGTATCTGGATGCCGCCAATCGTTATAGCCGCAATGGCTATGGCTTGCTGAATCTGGCTGCGGGCACCCGCGTGGGAGCGTTCGAGATATCTGCCTATGTCAATAATCTCGCCAATCGTCAATACGATGCCCTTGGTTTTCAGAACGGCATCGTCACGGTCTACAGCCCGCCGCGACAAATGGGCTTGAAATTAGTGTGGCGCATGTAATGCGCAAACCAAGCAAACCAAACTAATCAAGCAAACAAATAAGGAAACAGCCATGCACTTTGAAACACCCCATGCCCTGCAAGCCTACTGGGATCTGGCCGCTGCCAGCGTACAGGCGGACGCCCTGGACCTCGCCCTGGAACTCGGCATCTTTGAAGCACTGACGCAGCCCTGCGACCTGGCAGACCTGACGACGCAGCTGGATCTGCATGCCAGCAATACCGCGAATTTCCTCGATCTATTATGGAGCATGGGCTTGCTGCAACGCTGCGAAACCAAAGCCCAGGGCAAGCATGTCATGAGCTACCAGAGCAGGCCAGAAGCACTGCACTATCTGTCGAAAGATTCACCTGACTATTGTGGCGATGCCTGGCTATACCGGTTACGTGCCCTTCGCCACTTTGGAACGCAATTGCGTGAGCATGTAAAGCATGGCAAATCTGGCAGCGCAAGCGCTTTTGCATCTGCCATAGGTAAAAACTGGGCCGCAGCAGCCAAGGCGCAAATAGGCCAGGAGCAAAGAGCTGTCACGGTAGCGGCGGCGCTGGCTATCATCCATCGCATCCCAGAATTCAAGGATGCCAGAAACTGCCTTGACCTTGGCGGCGGGCCAGGCTGGGTAGCCATCGCTCTGGCGCAAGCTAATCCCGCACTCAGGGCCAGCGTGTTTGACTGGCCAGAAACAGCGCTGGTTGCACAAGACAATATAGAACAGGCGGGCTTGTCTGGCCGCGTGCAGGCACAAGGGGGCGACCTGGCGGTGGACGATATTGGTGAAGCATATGATTTCATCTGGTGCTCGTCCGTCCTGCATTTTGTGCCTGATGTAAATGCCTGTCTGCAAAAAATATATGCGGCATTAAGGCCAGGTGGCGTACTGGTATGCGCCCATGCCGAGATAGCCCCAAATGCGCAAACGGCTGCCCGCGTACTGCCGTATTATCTGCCCATGATGATGCAGGGCAAACATGTGGGCAAACAAGGTGGGCTGGCGACGGAATTGCGCCAGGTGGGTTTTTGCAGCATAGGTGGTTTTGAAGCCTGCGACTTCCCCATGGCACCTGTGCAAGTGCTGATCGCCAAAAAGGCGGTATCGTGAAGACGAGTCCAAGAGATGCCTGGCATCATGCCCTGTTAGGCTGGCTGAACCTGGCCTTGACAGCCCCCAGCATTTACCTGTGGCTGGGCCTGCCCCTGATACTGCGCCAGCAAGGCTGGACCGGCATGGAGCTGGGTGTGTTTCAATTGGCTGGCTTGCCAGCTATTTTCAAATTTGCCATGGCTGCGCCGCTAGAACGCTATCGCCTTGCTGGCAGCCAGTATCGCAACTGGGCAATCTTGCTCTGCCTCTTGCTTACCCTCATCCTGCTGATGCTAGGTCGCCAGGATTTACTGTCCAGCCCAGGTGCATTATTTGCGCTGGCCATGGCCGCAGCATTGATGGCGACCTGGGCAGATATTCCTGTCAATGCGCTGGCGATCAGGCTACTGCCAGAAGCGCAGCGCATGCGTGCTGGCGGCGTGCGTTCAGCCGCGCTTTCTGCAGGCAGCATCGTCGGCGGTGGCCTCATGCTCTTGCTGCAAAACCAGTTCGGCTGGCATGCACCGTTCTGGTCGATGGCCGGATTTCTTGCAAGCGCAGCCGGGTTGCTACTCACGATAAAAGAACCCGCATCAAAGGCAGACACAGCAACTGAACAGCATCCGCAAGCTGCCCTCATGCAATTCCAGGCCTACCTCTCGCAAGCAGGTGCCAGGGCATGGACTTGCTTATTGCTGCTTTGCTTTCCTTTCGTTGGAACCGCCTGGTTTTATCTGAAACCACTCTTGCTGGACAGCGGATTTACCATCGCCGACATCGCCAAAATCGCAGGCATGGGCGGCGGTGCCATAGCCGCCGTCGCCAGCCTGCTGGCAGCAAGCGTGTGCAAAAGGATAGGTGCAATCAAGGCCATACCGGCGTGTGCCTTACTGAATCTCGTGTCCCTGTCCACCCTGAGTCTGGTGGTATGCCTGAACCTGGGGTCATACGCTTTGCTGCTGGCAGCCCTCATGCTGGCAATCGCCCTGGGAAGCTCAGCAAGCCTGGCCTTTGGCCTCATGATGTACTTCACCAGAACCAACAGAAACGCCATCGACTACAGCCTGCAAGCCAGCCTGTTTGCCATGAGCAGAATGGCAGTTCCGCTGGCAGCAGGCGTCTTGCTGGATTTCTTTGGCTATCGCGGCATGCTGCTGGCGCTGACACTGGCAAGCGCAGGCGTCCTTGTGCTGGCGCTGAAAAACCGGCAGGTCGTATCAGCTGTCGTGCAACAGCAAATGCTTGCTGGTGGGGCGACCTGACCTCTTCTTTTTGTGGCAGTTCTTCCCGAAAAAAATCCGTTGTGAATCCATCCCAACGCAAGACATGACTGATGCAATGGACTACTTGAACCATAGCCCTAGAAAATGTCTTGCTTACAAAACTCAACACTAAATCTATATGGCTCAGATACAATCGCTCTAACACAGGCTTGTACTTCGAACTTGTATCTGCCACATCAAATCCGATAGAGATGATCTTGTTATAAACTCAGCTACAATATCCTGCAATAATAGCAAATGTATTTTCAAGCTTGGGATCGAATCATGGCGCATAACTCAACAATCGACTCGGACGCGATGCGCCAGTCTTTTCTGCATTAAATCTCATGAAGCACACTTTTCTCTTCACACTAATGATTCTTGCAGTATGCTCCTGTAGCGAGCCCATTCCAAATCGCGCCGAATCGCCGGAGGCAGCATTTTTAGCAGCGCGAGCAGCACTCAAAAATCATGATCTGAAAACTTACTTTGACGCTTTGACTGACCAAGCTGTCCTTGATGAACTGGGAAATTCCGTCATGATTTGCCTCAGTGGATCTAATCCAAAGGCAGTTGCGGCAGGCCTTAAACAGTCAATCGGCTGTGAAGAAATACTTAAACGTTACAATTGGCCTGCAAGTGCGGGAAATTTCCCTGACGCGTACAAAGCAGCAATCGCAAAAATCCATGACTCGCGTAGCTTGGCCGCAGAACTGGAAGCGAACCATAGAAGGTACGATGCTGGTACTTCATTTGTCTGGGATTACCTTGACAAGGTTCGCCTTTCAAACCTTGTGGTTGAAGGAACAAAAGCGCACGCCTCGGCCGAGTGGGAGTCCGGTGATAAGGGTGATGTGCGATTTGAGAAGGATGCGACAGGTTGGCGCTTTGACCCTATGCCAGGAGCCCGATGAAGCTTAGCTAGGTGATCGATCAGATTGGTTGCGATGTGGTTTAGTGTTTTATTAATTGATGGACGTGATGAAGCGCAGGAAGAATGAAGTTCATTTGCAATAACTGGGAGGGAAACCATGACAAAACTTTCATCCAACGCTCAGCTTGTTTCGACCATCTTCGATGAAGTCGCGAAGGGGAATGGCGTTCCTTTCTGGGAGGCCTGCCATGAGGACCTCATCTGGCGAACCATAGGACAGGGCTCATGGAGTGGCGAGTTCGTCGGCAAGCAGGTCATCATTGACGAAATCTTCCGCCCCCTTGGCAAAGTCCTTGTCGAGCGCGCCACGATTCCCAGTCGCCTGATTGACGGCGGCGACATCATCGTATTGCAGGCCAGAGGCAAAAACCTCACCACTGACGGCCAGCGATATGACAACGATTATGTCTTCGTGATTCATTTCAGAGATGGCAAGATCACCCGATACGAAGAATATTGCGACACTGAGCTAATCGCTAGGATCCTGCCTGACCGCATCGCTGCCAAGGCCATGCCCAGGCCCACTTAAGCTTTGCATCGCAGATTGCTAGTGCCAGCGGCGTGGGGCCAAGGCACGGGATCAAGCCTCTCAATAAAAACTCTAAGTCAATGATTTTCAGTGAGTAAATTCCTGTGTTTGCTTCAGCGAGATTTTTGGTAGTGAACCGACGACTACTTATATTGCGACGATTCTATGCCAAGGAAATGCACGAATGTAAGGCCTGCACCCGTCTTTTTGGGTCAGAGTCAGGTCAATACTTGACATGAGTGACAGGCCAAAGGTACGTCCGCTCGATGCCAGGCTTAGCCATCAATCACGCTGAACCAGGCGAAAGGGGAGCCCGTGCACATTGCCATTGCCAAGGAGGATTTCCGTCCCTTTGTCATCATAGGCAATGCTCTGCGCAGCGAGGGCTGCTCTGGTTTGTGACAAAGACGACACTTCTATCGTCAACGAACGGAGCGCTTCGCTCTTCCCTTGAGCAAGCCGGATGACGGGTCCCGATGATAGTGTAAATACGCCGGCCTCTTGCTCAATTGCCGACGAAAGAAGATTCTTCCATCGTGCCCTTGCTGCCTGCAAGTCGGGCGTCTCAATGATGACTTCCTTCACACCCAGGAGACCAAGAGGCCCGCCTTTGAGTTTCTGTAGCTCGTCGAACGCCGCAGTCTGGCGAAGCTTCGAGTCGAAGTGATACTCACAGACAAATAGCCAGGAATCGGCAGGTCCAATTCCGCTGATTCTGACATTGGTCCACAAGGCTTGCGGCTTGCCATCACGATACGTGGTGAACGGTTCTGCTGGACCATGAGCAATCTGATGCTGATCAAATTCCAACATGCTCGCGGCCGCCGACTTAAGTGGTTGGAAAGCGATACCTGCGAGGCGTGGGCTTTCTGGTGCAACGCCTCCTAACGCAGCAAACTGGCCAAACTCAAGCACGACATTTCCGAAGTAAAGACCGCCGCTGCTAAAAGGCCCGTATTTCACCATTGGCCAAATGACTGGAACCTGAAGCTGGTTCGCAAAGAGCTGGAATGAGTCGTCAGTCGCTTTCTGCTCAATCAAGATATGATCAATTCGAGAGATCGTCGAATCAGCGCCTGCCTGAGCGGCAATGGCATTCGAACTGAGGCAGGCAAGCAGCAATAATGGCAGCAGACGAAGTGACATATTGTTTCCTTGTTGGTTAAGGTGTCAAATGTAGCAAATCGGCAATATAACACGGTACTCTGCAACATCACACCTTAGTTTCAGTCTACCTACTTTCGGCATAGCTTTGCCAGACATGCTCTCCAAAGGCACAATATTCGAACTGTCCATGAGTTATGGATTGATGGAGTTAAAGCGCCCAAGTACTATTTTCTTTTCCAATATTCACTCATTATTTGATGTGACCACGCTGGCTGTTGAAGCTCTTGGCGCGGCAGGAATTCTCTCATGACGGGTTTAATATCCAGCACGGGTGTTCCATTGATTGCATCAAGCTCGGCAACAAAAACCTTTACACCTTCCACTCGAAAGATACGGCAAATCGTGCTGCCGATTCTGTTTGGCCGGTTCTTGCCACGCTGAGCGAAAATACCCACTTCAGGCCATGCATTATTGTTTCTGGGATGGCGTGCGCCCGAGATAATTTTTGCGTCATCGACCTCGTGAAAATAGAACAAAATTTCAGCATGAGAAAAGTCTGCGAGCCCCTTTAAGGCATCAGGAGTAAAACCCTCAGTTAATGTGATACATGCCTCTTCGCCACCCCAGTAATCATCCTCAGCATGAGGGCGCATCGCCTCTACAAAGCCTATGGCTTCAACTCTCACAACAGTAGCATTCAATGCTGACATTCTTTTCTCCTATCTATGAAATCCATTGAGTCTTTAGTGCTTATTCATGGTCACCGGCAAAAATATAGGTGCAGGTATTGCATTACGAAAAGAAGGGGTCAGGTCTTACGTTACGACAATTCTATTCTTGGAAAATGTATGAATGTAAGACCTGCCCCTTTCTTTCCAACATTCACCATTACCGCGCTTTCTGATACCGGTGACGGTACATTTATTTCTGGGAATTCAATCATTTCAAAATCTCCAAAATTATTTTCACTGGTGGGTGGAGCCAGCAATTTATTAGTCGAATTTTGCAATTTCAATATATCAACACTTTCGATGTCTGCTGATTTTGAATAGTTCTCGGCAACTAAATCCTGCTCATTTTTTGTTATCAAAAAAGAAGGGGGCAGGTCTTATATTACGACAATTCTTTTCTTGGAAAATGTATGAATTTAAGACTTGACCCTTTCTTGGTTTACGCGGATGGTTGAGATGATTCTCGCAAAAGACAACGGGGTGACGCTGAAGGTGTTTGCAGTAATAACAATACTAGTCACTCTAGTGTCAGTTGTTGATATCATGAATGCGGCTACGCGGGGGTTAAGATGAAAAGTTACTTAGTTTTTTTGTGTTTTTTGTTAGGTGTGAACGTGGTGCAGGCACAAACGAAGGCCGTCGATTCTACTTGTGAGCAGTTGTCTATTGCTGTTGAGGGTGGGGTTAAAGAGTTGGCATATTATGAAATGACGGGGATATTGGATAACAGCGCACCCAGAGAAACAAACAGAAAGCTAAACCAGGTTCTCCAGATGGGTGCTATCCAGGCTAATCTACTTCTGATGCAGGCGAATAAATGCGTTTTGCCGAAGTTGCCGATTTCTGAGACTGCTTATAGGGCCAATGCATTGCAATGTGAATTGGCTTCTGGCCGCGCTAGTCGTTCAAAAGAAGGGAATACACCATTAGCGGAATGCGATCGTGCAGCGTGGAGTCGTAGTTATGTTTACTCTAAAAGCCCGTGAATTGGTTAGCTGCGGTGATTATGACTTTTGCGAGTCGCTATGGGAATAATTTTGTAAAATTCATAAGGAAGCAAATTGAAGTCAAAGAAAATAATATTAGTATGTGCCTTGATTCTTCTCTTTGCAGGGGGAGTGATGACGTATGCATGGTATCCGCAGTATCGAGGGGAACAACTTGTTCGAAATGAGCTTATAGACCCAGATTCTGCGGTTTTTATGGATGTGAAGTATGTGCGGGAAACCAAAGGCCTTTGTGGTCAGGTTAATGGCAAGAACAGCACGGGCGGGTACGTGGGGTTTCATGATTTTTATGTGGATGCGGATGGCAAAGTCGTCTTTGAACCTTTAAGGGATGCTGTGAGCAGGTTAATGGTGAGCAGGCTTGAGTCTATGCAGAGGCAACTTGAATACTTGAAGGGAAGGGTAAAAGTCTGTCCGGATGAGGTGGGAAAATGAGACGTCAGGTCGTGTTTCTGATTGTTGCCACGCTGCTTATGCATTCAGTAGTTGTGACGGCTGCGCCAGCCCGCAGCTCAAGCGTCAAGCGCGAAACCCAGCGGCAGAACCCATGCCCCAGCACAGGCAATACAAAGGGCGCTTGCCCTGGGTATGTTATCGATCACATCAAGGCATTGGCTTATGGTGGCACTGACTCGGTGGATTCTATTCTTAGAAATGTATGAATGTAAGACCTGACCCTTTCTTTCACGGTCATACGACCCTTCAAATCCCAGTTCTTTCAGATCCAGATGAAGTTGTTTTAAGCTTCGTCGCTGCTTACGATTCTTGCTAGCTTCGGTTTTAAGCCAGCTTGAAAGCTGTAATGCGTATTTATCGATTGCACTTGTTGTTTGTCGATCCGCGTATGCTGGCTCTGTGACTTCAGAGCGCAGATAGCGCCGGACAGTGTTACGAGAGATGCCCAGTCGCCTGGCAATCTCGCGTAATGGAATCTGGTCACGAATGTGCCAGCGTCGAATAATACCTAGTAATGCCACGTCAATCACTCCTGCTCCCTACTCATCAAGATAAGTAGGATTGTGTGCTAAACGTGGGTCAATTTTAGATGCAATTTATCCAGCAAAGTGGGTCAATTTTCAGTGCAAATCAACAGCCACCCCTTTTAATTGTTAGTGTTAAGCCAGTTTAAAGCTCTTTTTTTTGAATATTTTGCGCTATCTACACCATTTTTTTCTGCTAATTCTAACCAATGGATGGACTCTGTATAACTATCTTTTGTTTGATTCCTAAGCAATAAAGACCCCAAATTAAATTGTGCTATTCCATAACCTTTTTTTGCCGCAATCCGAAGCCAATAAACTGCTTTATTATAACAACCTGGCACAACATCATAATACATACCAAGACTATTTGCAGAAGATGCATCTCCGTTTCTTGCGTTGGCGAGTAACGTAAAAAATTCCCTTTTCGACATTTTTATATAGTCTTTAATATCTAAGTAACGATCTTCCGTTTGCTGACATCGTTCTTGACCATTAAATCCACTATTTTCAACAACATCTGACTCAAAAAATGAATTTGTAACATGAGCCATCGCTGAGATATTAATAAAATAAAACATTATTAAAATATTTCTATTCACACTCATTTTTTTTCTCCACAAGCACATTTCTTAACTACAAACCTCCCTGGTTTTCGAGGTGAATAACTTCCATCAGCAGCAAGATCAACGAAACTATTTGCAGCTATTACTTCTACCCCTGTCCCATTCGCCAAATTTTGAGAATAATTTTCACCTGTAGGCTTTCCATTTCTGGTTTCATCTTGTCCGACAAAACATGAAAGAATTAGTATCCTTTTTTTTCCTTTAAAATTTTTGTCAGAAAGAATTTTTTCAATTAATTCCTCTACAGGAATTTCCCGTTCAGTACCTCTTATTCTCATGTCAATAACCCAAGAATTATTTCCATGCCCGGCAATAATATATGTTCCAGGAATTGACTTCACATTATTTGCATAAGACCAATCTTTGGAACCGGGTGTAAAGTAGTTTAAGTCAACTTCTAACCCAAAAAAATCACTCAAATAATTCGGATTCGCACCTACATATGCAAATGTATTTATTCCTCCACCCAACCCAATCAGATCACTCTGAACATACCTCCCCATCTGCGGATCATAATCCCTAAAATAGTTATAGTGCAGCCCCGTCTCCTGATCATAATACTGCCCCGGAAACCTCTGATTAAACGTGAACTTGGTCGCATTATTCTGCGGCTGCTCATTCGCCACCGTCTCCCCAAACGGCGCACTATCCCAACGCCAGACTTCTGTTCCTGTCGCGTCCGTAATCACCCGCGGTGTATTGAGATGATCCGCATGAATATCATACATCTTCGGTGTATTTGCCGTCACAGCCACCGGTACAACTGCTGAAGTCGTACTTGCACCGAGGTTGTCCGTCGCCTTGGCCGTCAGGTTGTAACTCCCCTGCGCCACATTCTCCCAATTGGTTTTATACGGCGCTTGCGTCACTGTCGCAATGCTGTTTGTGCCATTCAGGAATTCCACCTTGGCGATCGTGCCATCGCTATCTGTGGCTGTCGCATTCAGGATGATGGTCGCTGGTGCCGTGGCGTTTTGCGGACTTGCTGTCAGGCTGACCGTGGGCGCGTTATTGTTGATGACATTCACTGTCACTGGCGCTGTTGTTGCCGTGGCGTTGTTATTGTCTGTCGCCTTGGCTGTGACGTTATAGCTATTCGCTGTGACATTGGTCCAGTTGACACTGTAGTTACTGCCGTTGGCTGTTGTTGGTGCAGTGGCTGTGCCTATCAGTGTCGCGCCTTGGTAAAACTCGACCTTGGCAATCGTGCTGCCTGCTACTGCTGTGGCTGTCGCTGCCAAGCTGATGCCTGCTGGTGCCACGAAAGTACCATTGGCTGGTGCTGTCTGGGTAGTTTGATTGAGTGCCGGTGTCTGGCTGACAGTGGGCGGTGTGACTGCTGCCTTGACTTGTACGGTCACTGGGGTACTGGTTTGTGTCAGGCTTTGGCTGTCTGTCACTTTAGCGGTAAGGCTATAAGTACCGACTACGGCATTGGCCCAGTTGTAGCTATAGGGAGCAGTCGTGCTGCTACCCAGTAGTGTTGTTCCATTGTAGAACTCGACTTTACTGATCGTGCCTTTACTATCTGCTGCTGTCGCAGTAATGGCGATGGGTGTACCTACAGTCACGCTGGCGTTATTCGCCGGTGCGGTGACGTTGACGGTGATCGGATTAGTGACGGTAATACTGACCGGGCTGCTGGTCGTTGTACCGCTGAGATTATCTGTTGCTTTGGCAGTGATGCTGTACGTGCCAGGTATTACATTGACCCAGTTATAGCTGTAGGGACTGGTGGTACTACTGCCTAGCAATGTTGCGCCGTTGTAGAACTCAACTTTGCTCACTGTGCCATCGGCATCTGTGGCATTGGCGGTGATGGTAATCGTGGCTTTGCCTGCGACACTGCTATTGGCTACTGGTGCTGTCAGGCTGACTGTGGGTCCATTGTTGACGACAACAGCTACAGCCGTGGAAGTCTTGACTTCATTATGGCTATTGGTCGCTTTGGCAGTCAGGCTATAGCTGCCGGTGGGCGCATTGCTCCAGGTATAGGTGTAAGGGGCCGTGGTGGCGGTTCCCAGTAAGGTGGCGCCTTGATAGAAATCGACTTTGCTGATGGTGTCGCCGGTGTTGCTGGCGTTGGCCGTCAGGGTAATCGCTGCTGGTGAAGCATAGCGGGCATTGGCGGTGGGTGCCGTCAAACTGACGGTGGGCACCACGGCGAATGCCTGGCTGCTGATGGCAGCAAGGCAAACCAGGGCTGCGCTGATGCTTATCCTGCTTAATAATCGTTGTTGAAACAAATTCTTCTCCCCTGCCCCTGGCTCATCTCTCGTGGGTGAGCTGAGGGCGGTTTTTTAGTAATGGCTTAGTTTTTAGAGCCAGGCTTATTTGATGACGGCTACCGGTAAATCATCGAGGTAGATGTAGTCAATATCACTTTGCCCTGTGCGTTCGCTGATCAGTTTGCCACCCTGGTCATAGTGGTACAGGCTGCTGGTGGCAGGATTGCTGCCGTTGGCGGGGACGGTCTTTTGTACGCGCTGGCCCAGGGGGTTGATGAGGTATTGCACTGTGCCTATGGGGGTGACGGCGGAGATCATGCGGCCACGGGTGTCGTAGTTGAACTGGTTGTTGCCGTTGTTGGTGATGCTGCCGTTGGGGTCGGTGACGATGGTTTTGCTTTGACTGTCGGTGACCTGGTTCAGGCGGTTGCTGTTGCTGGCATAGGTGTAGCTGGTATTGGCGGCACCATTGGTCTTGGTGTTGCGGTTACCCACGGGGTCGTAGCTGAAACCCTGGCTGGCCTGGGGTGTCAGGTAGCTGGTGAGGCGGTCGACGTTGTCATAGCCGTAGGTGGTCTGGCGGTTGGGGTTGTTGGCTTCGTTAATGGCGGTGATGCGGCCTGCGGCATCGTAGCTGATGGCTTGTACTTTGTTGTTGAGGGTGTAGCTGGCAATGCGGCCTTCGGTGTCGAAGCTGCGGCTGGTGGTCTGGCCTGCGCTGTTGCGGTAGCTTTGGACGCCACCAAAGGGGCGGTAGCTGACCTGGCTCAGGACGGTCATGGTGATGCCGTCTTTGCTGGTGTCGATCTGGCTGACGCGACCCAGGCTGTCGCGGGTGTAGCTGATCTGGCGGCCATTGGGGTAGGTCAATGTGCTCAGGCGGCCAGTATTGTCGTACTGGTAGCGGGTGGTGTTGCTGCCTGCGCTATTGATACTGCGGGTTTCTGTCAGTACGCGGCCACGGCCATCGTAGGTGTAGGCGATGCTGCCATTCTGGTCGCTGATCTGGCTCAGGCGGCCTTTGGCATTATTGCCCTGGTCGTAGGTGTAGGTGGTGCTGCTGCCATCCTGGTAGGTGATGCTGGTGATGCGGTTGAGGGCATCATAGGCATAGGTGGTGGTCTGGCCTTTGGCGTCTTTTTTAGTGAGGATGTTGCCTGCGGCATCTGCGGTGGTCGTCGTCACACCAGTGTCGGGGCTGGTCAGACTCAGTTGGTTGCCGAGACCATCGATGCTGTAAATGGTGTTGAGGTTGCGGGCGTCGGTGACCTGGGTCAGGCGGTTTTGGCCATTGTAGGTGTAGCTGGTGGTTTTGTTGTCGGCATCGGTCTGGCTTTGCAGGCGGTTGAGCATGTCATAGCTTTGCTTGGTGACTGCATTGTTGCCGTTGGTAATTTTAATGAGGTTGTCGTTAAGATCGTATTCGTATTGGTAGACGGTGCTTGGAGACGTTGCCGTTGTCTGGGCCAGGGCGGTGCCTTGGCCATAGCTGATGACCAGGGCCAGGCTGACGAGGGTCGCTGTGATGTGCTGTTTCATGGGTGTATTGGTTGTGCGCTTCATTGTGCTGCTCCTGTCACCTTTTGCAGGCGGTTGAGGAGGTCGTAGACGCGGCTGACCTGGCGGCTCAGTGTGCCACTGGCGTCGGTGACGGTTTCATTGGTGCGGTTGCCCATGACGTCCAGGGTGTAGTTGATGCTGTTGCCGAGGCTGTCGCTGATCTTGGTGAGGCGATGGGCGTCGTCATAGGTGTAGCTGATGCTGCTGTTGTCTGGCAGGGTGACTTTGGTCATCTGGCCGACGTTGTCGTGGTCGTAGACAGTGGTTTCAGTCACGCCATCGGCATTGGTGGTGCGTTGTTTGAGCCAGCCACGGGGGGTGTAGCTCAGGTTAGTGACCATGCCGTTGGCGTCGGTGATCTGGCCTACTCTGCTGTTGGCATCGTAGTTGCTGAGGATGGTCACATGGCCGAGGGGGTTGGTGACGGTATTCAGGTTGCCAAGGTTGTCGTAGGTGTAGGTGGTTTTATCGACGACGTCGGTACGGGGACCAGTGACGGTTAATACCTGGCCGATGTCGTTGTAGGTATAGGTCCAGGTGCGCGGACTGCCGGTGACAGGTGCACTGGCACCCTGGCTGCCGTTTGTGTCAGTGGTAGCTTGTTCTGTCTTGGTGAGGACGTTGCCTTTAAGATCGTGGCTGTAGCTGATGCGCAGTAAAGGGGCATTGATCTGGACTGGAATGCGGAAAGCCGGGTGCCAGCTGGTGGTGGTGGTTTGGGCTTCGCTGCGGCTTGTGGCTTCTGTGCGTGTCAGTTCCAGATTGCGATTGTTATCAAAGGTGCGTGTTGTTGACTGGCCTCTATAACCGGTGATGTCGTAGGCATTGCCATTATAGTCATAGGTATAGTGAATCTGGGAAGATTCTGAACCTACTATGCGCTTTTTATATCCTAGCTGCTTGGTTTCTTGCACGTCGACATAATAATGTTCCCATACCACGCCCAATGGATCGGTATGGGTAGGATTGATGAGGTAGCCTGCAGGAGTGAAGGTATATTTTTCTACACCGCCAGCATGCTCAGAGCTGGTTGCGCGACCTTTTTCGTCATAGGTCCAGGTGGCAAAACGTACACCGTTCTCGTCGGTAATACCGGTCAGGGCAATCGCTAAATCCGTGCCTTTGGTCTTGTCTTGTTCGTTATACCAGTAGACGCGTTTTTTACTGTCAGGATAAGTGACAGATGTGAGGTTACCCTTGGGAGTGGTTCCATTGGCCCCTAAGGAACTGGCTTCATCATAGGCATAGGTGGTGACACCACCGGCAGGATCAATCATAGTCAGCATACGGTCACCGCGATAGGTGAAGTTGAGTTGCTGACCGAAGTGATTGGTCACGCGTATCAATAAGCCGGGCTTTTGGGCGATTGCGACTGGTGTAGTTATATCAGAATAAGTGAACAGCTTTTGCATGCCACCACGTTCGACTATCTTGACCACATACCCCTTCAGATCAAAATACTCTGTAGATTCGTCTGAAGAGTTATAGACGGACCAGCCTGTGGCCGCACCACCTGCATCAAAAATCTTGGTGACGCGATCATTGTTATCTGATAAAGGATTGTAGTTGTTGGCAGTGCCAAAAGCCCGCATGGGATCATTGCCGCGTATCAGAATAAATTCGTTGGGGTGGGTGCCAATATTATAGGCAAAGTTGGGAGAAACCTGCTTGAAACAATACGATTGCTTGAACTGTTGATCAATACCAGCAATGCAGGGCAGTTGCTCGTAATAGTTTTTCAAAGCGTCTACTGATGCCGCAGATCCGGTATCAAATCCTTTGACGGCATAATTGTGCGTCCAGCCCTGACGGTCACTACGATAATTGCGGACAAACTCCAGGCCTGGCGCGCCCTGGTAGTCGACTGCAGTTTCTGTTTTGGTGCCGGAAGAAATCAAGACAGGATTGCCCGCTTTATCGCAATTACAAGGTTCAGGCTTAAAGCAAGCCACATGGAAATCCGGGCCTGCAGGAAATGCATCGGCGGAATCAATTTTTGTATAGCCATCTGGACAAATAGCGGATACCAATCCTCCTATCCATTTGTAATCGCCGGGAGGCACAAGTCCCTCTTTAATTGCTCTCTGAGTAGGATGTGCCAATACATAAAAAGACCGCGCCCCACCATTTATAGTCGTAGGTGTTCGATCATCAAAGTATGGAAATATTCCATCTTCCCAACGCCAATAATCCGACTGCATGGTGCCATTGGTCATACTTGAAATGATCGCCTCCCTTAGACTATCTAAGGTTTTATGCAGAATTTGATAGCCATAAGCATAGGTAGGTTCAACATAGCCAGCATGTGCCTGGGACGAGCAAAACATGAACGCCACACCCAGCAATGCCAGCGGACGCGAAATAAGATGGTAGATAAACTTCATGTAGGTAATCACTCCGTCAAAACTCCCGCTTTGCTTGCATCGGGTGCAAAACAGTTATTCTGTTTTTGTTTAAGGATTTTAAAAAACATCAGGGCATGGCCTGACACTGCGAATATAGATAGGTGAAAAATAGGGGGCTGTGCACGCGCAATCAAAATATGCTGGCTCCAAGTAGTTTTAACTTGTAAGCCATGACTGCGTTCAGCAAAAAATTCTGAAAATGAAGAAAGTAGCCCGCGTTTCAATAAAAACAAGCCGATTATAAAATACTGTTTTCGACTTATCTTAAGCATCTGAAAAATATATTTTTAACAAGCATTGCCTGGCGCCATCACTCAACTGCACTTAAAAATTTCGATCTTATTGCCAGCCTGACTACGTCCACCATCGCAAAAAAACCACGCTACGGTTAACCCTGATGGGCACTGGCACGTTTCTTGATATGCTGTAATGGAACCGTAACCACGAGACGAGAACATGGCCAAGTTTTTCAATGAAATGCATGCCTATGATGATGCCGCACCGGGTGCAGCTGCACCTGGCGGAGAATTGACACGGGAACATTACCGTGAGTTTTGCGACTGGCTGGCACAACAGCCTGCCGAGAGATTGAAGCGCAAGCGGGCCGAGGCGGACCTGAGCTTTCGCCGGGTGGGCATTACCTTTGCCGTGTATGGTGATGATGCGGGTACGGAGAGGCTGATCCCGTTTGACATCATCCCACGCATTATCCATGCGGGTGAATGGGCGCAGTTGCAAAAGGGTCTGGCGCAGCGAGTGCAGGCGCTGAATATGTTTATCCATGATATTTATCACGATCAGAATATCATCAGGGCGGGCATCATCCCGGCTGAGCAAATCTATAAAAATGCCCAATATCGACCTGAAATGCAGGGTATTTCAGTTGCTTCTGACATTTATGCCCATATTGCTGGTGTGGATATTGTGCGCGCTGGCGAGGGCGAATTCTACGTACTGGAAGACAATTTGCGGGTGCCTTCTGGCGTGTCGTATATGCTGGAAGACCGCAAGATGATGATGCGGCTTTTTCCTGAACTGTTTGCACGTAACAAGATTGCACCGGTGGATCATTATCCTGACATGTTGCTGGATAACCTGCGCTCAGTCGCTCCCGTGGGTGTGGATAACCCTACTGTGGTGGTCATGACGCCGGGCATGTATAACTCGGCATATTTTGAGCATGCCTTCCTGGCCCAGCAAATGGGGGTGGAACTGGTTGAGGGCCAGGATTTGTTTGTGAATGACAATGCGGTCTTTATGCGCACCACGCGCGGGCCCAAACGGGTGGATGTGATTTATCGCCGTATTGATGATGATTTTCTTGATCCCCTGGCTTTCCGGCCTGACTCTTCTCTGGGTGTGCCGGGCTTGCTGTCGGTGTATCGCGCTGGTCGTGTAACGCTGGCGAATGCGATAGGTACAGGTGTGGCGGATGATAAATCGATCTACCCTTTCGTGCCGGACATGATCAAGTTTTACCTGACAGAAAAACCTATCTTGAACAATGTGCCGACTTACCAGTGTCGCAAACCCGAAGACCTGTCTTATACCTTGGCGAACCTGGCTGAGCTGGTCGTCAAGGAAGTGCATGGCGCAGGTGGTTACGGCATGCTGGTGGGCCCGGCTTCGACCAGGGCGCAGATAGAAGATTTTCGCCAGCGTTTGCTGGCCAGGCCCGATGGTTATATCGCCCAACCTACGCTGGCATTGTCGGCCTGCCCTACCTTTGTTGAAAGCGGCATTGCCCCGCGCCATATAGATTTGCGACCCTTTGTTTTGTCTGGCAAGACCATCTCCATGGTACCAGGCGGTTTGACGCGGGTGGCTTTGCAGGAGGGTTCGCTGGTAGTGAATTCTTCACAGGGTGGCGGGACGAAAGATACCTGGATTCTGGAAAATTAAGTCAGGAGAAAATACATGCTAAGCCGTACCGCCGATCATTTGTTCTGGATGGCGCGCTATACCGAGCGCGCCGAGAATACTGCCCGTATGCTGGATGTAAATATCCAGACCTCGATGTTGCCACAGTCTGCCGAAGATGCTGAACGTGGCTGGCGTGCCATGCTGGGTATCTCTGAATTGCAGTCTGCCTTTGACCATCAATATGGTTTGCTGACGAAGAAGGATGTGCTGGACTTCATGGTCAGGGACCCGATGAACCCCTCCTCTATCGCGTCATGCCTGAAGGAAGCGCGGGAAAATGCCCGGGCCGTGCGCGGCACGCTGACGACCGAGGTATGGGAAACCCAGAATGCCACCTGGCTGGACATGCAGGACAGGTTGTCAGACACGATACTGGAAAACGATCCCAGCCAGTTTTTTGAATGGGTCAAGTACCGTTCGCATCTGTCACGTGGCGTGACGCTGGGCACGATGTTGAAAGATGAGGCGGTGCACTTCATCCGCCTGGGTACTTTCATAGAGCGCGCAGATAATACGGCGCGGATACTGGATGTGAAGTTCCACGGTGCCAAGGAAAGCGGGCGCGGCAATGACAGCTTGCAAAGGGATTTTTATTACTGGGCGGCGCTGCTGCGCTCAGTCTCTGGCTTTGAAATTTACCGCAAGGTCTATCGCGATGTCATCACACCTGAACGGGTGGCAGAATTGCTGATGCTGCGGGGTGATATGCCACGTTCCTTATTGGCGTGCATGGATGAGGTGGTCGCCAATCTGAAAGAAGTGCGTAACGATGTGTCAGCAGACACTGAACGTTTTGCTGGCAAGCTGCATGCAGAATTGCAATTTGCCCGCATAGAAGAGATCCTGGCAGAAGGTTTGCATGACAACCTGACGCGCTTCATGGAAAACATTTTTGACCTGGGTAATCGTGTCAGTCGCGATTTCCTGGTCCCGCTGGCGGCCTGAGAAAACATCATGCAACTTTTTATACGCCACCAGACTATCTACAAGTACTCAGCACCGCTGACTTACACCATACAACAATTACGCCTGACACCACGTGCCGAGCAACACCAGCATGCCATCTCCTGGCAAATCAAGACTGCAGGGCAGCGCCATTCGTATATTGATGCCTATGGCAACCCTTCGCATACCCTGACCATCACGGGCCAGCATCACGAGGTTGCCATCATTGCCGAAGGGGTAGTCGAACTGACGACACCTTATCAGGGGCGCATCACCGACCCTGACACATTTTCACCGCTGGTATTTACTGTGCCAACGCGGCTGACCGAACCAGTGCCAGCGATCATGGACTTTGCTCATGCGCACTTGCCCGACAGTGGCAAGACCAGCACGGCTGCACTACTTAATCTGGCAGCGCACATACGTGGTGCAGTCGAGTACCAAACCGGTGCAACCATCGTCACGACCAGTGCCAGTGATGCCCTGCAATTGGGCCGCGGCGTCTGCCAGGACCATGCCCATATCATGCTGGCCTGCTGCCATGCCCGTGGCATACCGGCACGCTATGTGTCTGGCTATATTGATCCTGAATCCACTGGCCATGCCGACAGTCATGCCTGGGTGGATGTCTGGGTAGAAGACGGCGACTATAGCGGCTGGGTCAGCGTCGATGTGACGCATGCCGTGCTGATGACAGATGCCTATTGCCGTCTGGCCATAGGACGCGACTATGATTCAGCCGCGCCGGTGCGCGGCGTGCGCCGCGGTGGTGGTTTGGAGACTTTGAGTGTGACTGTGCAAGTCACACCCAGGTGAGAGCGCGTGGATTGTGCCACCTTGACGAGTTTGATGATTGAGCTTTTACTGCAACGTCCGTGCTGCAGCGAAAAGTCTGCTATCTTTCTATTGCATAGATTAGGTAATTTGAATCCAGCCCATATTTTTGATTGACTTGTAACCGGATTTCTTATGGAGAGCAAAAAGATTGATTAAATTGAAATACAATTTCCAGGTTGAACTGAACCTTGGTAAAGAGTTTTCCGGTATTAACAGTATGACTAAATTGATGTCTTTCGCTAATAGTAAAGCGATTGCTTTTGGCTGGAAAAAAAATAGGGAATCATCCGCTTCAGAACTCAATTATTGGCTCGCTGAGATAACACGCGAAGGTATTCGATATCGCATTTTGCCCGCTGAGATAATTCAGCAATTCAAGCTAGTCATTTCTGGCTCTTTGCACGAAGATTCCACAAGAACCCAAATTCAGGCTTTCAAGTTCGGGGAGGCATTTGGTCTTTTGCTTGGAAGCGAATACATTTATCTTTTAGATGATATCGATGCATCGCCACAGTTGCTAAAAATTGAAAATCACTTCCGATTGTTCAGTGCACCGAAATACAATTCCTTTAAAAAGGACAGCCACTTTATGCCTGTGCATTGTGGCAATCCCAGTGGTAATTTGCTGCCAGTTGTATTTTCCTCACCGGAAGATAGTGGCAATGGAGGGCGTCATGTCTGCCTATTGGAAATCGACGAACAAAGCAAACAGGCAAAATGGTTATCCACCCAAGAACTGGGAATTCCGCGATCTACCAAATTTAATGACTACAAACCCTATTCGAAAACTGGCACGGGTGGTGCAAGGCTCACAAACAATAGTATTAACATGGACTTGCCGCCTCTCATCCATGACTGTGCGTGGATAGATGAATACTGGCATCTGTTTGTTGCTGGTTATAACCCCGTTTATCAAAGAGATGGCGTATCCCCCTCTATCCTTACCCGCAACCATGTGGATTTGAGTTTGCATGCCCCAGTATTTCAGCCTGTTGATGAAAGCCTTGCACATATATGCGCAAGCCTCGACCGCGTGATTGTCAGCCCATTTTTCTCTAGCGGCCAACGCAAAGGCAAGCAAAGCATATATGTCTTAAATGAAGGGATGGAATACGAACTAACTTTACCGAGAGGCTATTCAAAATTTGCAGTTCAGGAATATTGCGACGGTGTATATTGGTTAACGCCGGGCAAATTAGGCTTTAACAGCATGCCATTCAATGTAGTAGCCTGTAGTGCGCCCGACTAAATCGTAGTCCACGATATTACTCATTAAACAATCGCTATGCTACATACCAATGTGACAAGCGTATTTCGTCGCCCCGCTTTCGGGTAGAATTCAAGTTTCGACAGATCAAGAATCCGCACTATGACTTACTGTATTGGCATGCGCCTAGACGCCGGGCTAGTGTTTCTTTCCGACTCGCGCACCAATGCTGGCGTCGATCATGTGGGCACTTTCCGCAAGATGTCAGTGTTTGAAAACCCGGGTGATCGCACCATGGTGTTGATGACTGCGGGTAATTTGTCGATTTCACAATCCATACGCCAACTGGTGTCCGAGCATGTCGATGCTGCTGGCAAGACCATCTGGACTGCACCGAATATGTATGAGGCTGCACGCATCCTGGGTGAGGCCGTGCGCACTGTGTATCACCGCGATGCCAAGTCACTTTCAGAATTTGGCATAGACTTTAATGTCAGCCTGATTTTTGGTGGCCAGATCAAGGGCGAGCGTTGCCGTTTGTTCCAGATTTATTCTGCCGGTAATTTCATTGAATCTCATAATGAAAATACTTATTTCCAGATCGGCGAAGCCAAGTATGGCAAACCCATACTCGACCGTGTGGTGACACCGGCGACACCACTGGATGAAGCCGCCAAGTGCGCACTGATCTCCATGGATTCCACCTTGCGTTCCAATATCTCGGTGGGCTTGCCGCTGGATTTGCTGGTGTATGAAGACAATAAACTGGCTATCACCCATTTTGTCACCATCGATGAAAAAAACCAGTATTTCCAGATGATACGCAATACCTGGGGCCAGCAATTGAAGTCGGTCTTTGAAAGCATAGACGACCCGGTCTGGAACGCCAGCCCCGAGGTCCAGGGCAATGTCTTGTCAGCCACCAATATGCACAGCAAGCCTGTGCGCGTCGCCGTGCCAGCTGAGTTGCGGGATACGGCAAATACGCCTTCACCTTTGCAGTCTTTGGCGCAGCAGCCTGACAATAGCAAGCAGGCTTAAGGATGTATTGGGGCTAAGCCGCAGCCCACTGTTCATTCAAGCTCAGATACAAAACCTGACTTAATGGCAAAACATACTCTTATCCCGCTCAGCGATGGTCCTGTCATTGGCATCGGTCTTGGCACCATTTCCATGTGCTGCCTTGCCACTGAGGATGTCTTTGGCCAGGGCACAACGTGAGGCATCGGTTTCCTGGTGATAGTCGGGGGCTGCGGGCGGCTTGGCTTCGCTCGCCTTGGCTGCTTTGGCATCGGCTTCCTGTTTTTGCACCTGGCGCTTGCGGAATTCAATTTCCCTGTCTTGCCAGCTTTGCGAGGGAGCGGTATTGCTTGACTCAGGCAAGGCTTTGACTTTGACTTCTTCTACCTTGGATTTACCAGCATCATCCTTTTTCTCGGAATAATGTGTTTTGCCATTGGCATCTACCCATTTATAGATTTCTGCATGGCTAGCATAGGCGATGAATAAAAGGCCAAGGCAGGCGGCCTGCAAGCGCAGTTTGGGTGTAATTTGCTTCATTTTTATCAAGTTTTCACTAATTATTAAACGATAACAGAGCTGATCTGCTTTTACAAATGCCTGAAGTCACATGCCTGGGCCAGGCCAATATCAGGAAATGAGCTTATTGCTTGTGCTTGCGCCAGGCACAGTCAGTTGCATGGTCATTCACCATGCCTATGCCCTGCATATAGGCATAGATGATGGTGGAACCGACAAACTTGAAGCCACGTTTCAGCAAGTCTTTGGAGATGCGGTCTGATAATTCTGTGGTGATGATGCGTTCACCGCTATTGATGATGGGCTTGCCATCGACATAAGCCCACAGATAGGCATCCAGGCTGCCTTTCTCTTCACACAGGCGCAGATACGCTTTGGCATTGCTGATGGCAGCTGCGACTTTGAGACGATTCCTGACGATGCCAGCATTGCCCAGCAAGCTGGCGACTTTGGCATCATCATAACTGGCAATTTTTTTGGCATCCCAGCCATCAAAGGCTACTCTATAGTTTTCACGTTTGTTGAGTATGGTTTCCCAGGAGAGTCCAGCCTGCGCGCCCTCAAGGTTTAGCATCTCAAACAAGCGTACTTCATCGTGACAGGGCTGGCCCCATTCATGGTCGTGATAGTGCAAATACAAAGGGTTAGAGGGATTGGCCCAGCTGCAACGTGTCTTCATACGTAAAAAACCATGTAGAGTAAGATAGGATGTGAGAAAAGCTTTTTAACAAAAATTTTCAATTAAAATTGACATTTTACTTATTTATCTTAGAATCGTCTTTCGTCATCAGATAGTGGAATAACCATGTTGAGTTTTAAGCAAAGCAGTACGCAACTGCTGGCCTTGTCTGCATTGACACTGATCCTGAGTGCCTGCGGTGGCAGCAGTAGCCAGGATGCCAGGCAAACCACAGTTTCGCCAGCTCCTTTGATGCAGGCAGCGCCGGTTAGCTCAGATGTCATGCAGTTTGCTGGCAAGCGCCAAAACTACAGGATCACGCGCACGGATACAGGCTTTGTCGTACTTGACACTACCGCCAGCATACCAGCCACCACTGTAGGCACCAGTATCAAGGTACTGCAATTTACAGATTTCCGCGTCAATCTGACAATAGCTGACAAGTCCAAAACCTTGTCCACAACGGCCTTGAACAATCTGATTGACCTGTACATTGCCTTCTTCAATTGTGTGCCAGATGCAGATGGTCTGGTTTACTGGATAGACCAGTACAAAGCAGGTGCAACGGAAGCGCAAATTGCCGAAAGCTTTTACCTGGTGGCTGCGCAATCACCAGAGCTGACTGGTTATACCAGCTATATTACAAATGATGACTTTATCCGCCTGATCTATAAAAATGTACTGAGCCGTAGTGGCAGCACTGCCCCTAATGCAGCTGAGGTCGATTACTGGTCCAGCCAGCTTAAAAAAGGTGCGTCCAAGGGTAGTATCGTCAGGGCAGTGCTGGTTGCCGCGCGCGACACTGCCAATGACCCCAACTGGTCCTGGGTTGCCGCATTACTCAATAACAAGCTTGATGTCGCCAATTATTTTGCGGTACAACAAGGTTTGAGTTATCTGACGCGTAGCGACAATATCACCAAGAACATGGCAATTGCCGCCGCCGTCACCAGCAACTCTACGTCTGCCGCCCTGGACTTGATCGGTGTCAGTGGCAATGACTTCAGTCAAATTATCACGAGCCAATATGGCACTCCCGACAGTCTGGCCAATATTTGTACGCCAGCAGGTGAGAAAAACTGGGTACGTGCGCATCTGGATGATGCCTATCTCTGGTACAAAGATATTATCAACGTACCACAATCCTTCTATAGCACACCGCAGGATTATTTCCAGGCGCTGATCGTCAAATCCAAGGACAGGTTCAGCTTTACTATCGAACAAGGCAGTATTGATGATTATTTTGAAAATGGTACTGATGTTAGCTTTGGTTTTAGCCTGACCCGCGATAGCGGTACCATACGGGTACGTTATGTGCAGCCTGGCTCACCTGCCGACAGGGCACAAATCAAGCGTGGTGCGACCCTGATCAGCATAGACAATACCCCTATCAGCTCTTACCTGACCGATACTCAATATGGTGCCATCTACCCGGTCAAGGCTGAAACCCACAGTTTCCAGATAATGGATAATGGTTCCATCTCCAGCCGTCCGGTGACGATGACAGCCACCACAGTCATGACTGCCCCGGTCTTGCAAAGCCAGGTGTTGTATTCGAATGGCAAAAAGATAGGTTATATGGTGTTTACTGACCATATACGCACGGCAGAAGCACCATTGATCAGCACCATCACCCAGTTCAAACAGGAGGGCATCAGTGATCTGGTTCTGGACTTGCGTTATAACGGTGGCGGTTACCTGTACATTGCCAATGAACTGGCGGCCATGATCGCTGGTAAAAAAGCTGTCAACTATGTCTTTGAAAAATTGCAGTTCAACGATAAACATCCTGATGAAACTGCGGGTAATATTGAGTATTTCTACGAGACAGACTCCTACGATCGTCCCTTGCCACAACTCAATCTGCCACGTGTATTTGTCCTGACCGGCAGTATCACTTGCTCAGCCAGTGAGTCCGTCATTAATAGCCTGAAACCCTTCATGGACGTGATTTTGATCGGTGACACCACTTGCGGCAAACCCTATGGTTTTATCCAGACCAATAACTGCAATACCGCTTATTTTGCCATCCAGTTTTCTGGTGTGAATGCCTTGAACCAGGGGGATTTCACAAATGGCTTCACACCGACTTGCCGGGTATCCGATAGTTTGAATTATGCTTTGGGCGATCAAAATGAACCGCGCCTGTCAGCTGCCCTGAAATATGCCAACACTGGTGCATGCCCGACTACGGCATTGAGCCCAGCCCCGCCACCGGCAGCGTTTGATGCTGTCAAGGACAGGGAACCGCGCCCATGGCGTAACAACAAATTGCTGAAAGTGAATTCAAAGTTCAGATAAGTTCAAATAAGTTCAGATAGGCTCAGCAAACAAAGAAAAAGCGCACCGGGTGCGCTTTTTCTTTGTCCAGGGAATGCGCCAGATACTCATGCATTTAACATCTGGCAAGCCATTCTTTGCATTCAATGCATGACTACCCTGCGCATTTTTTTCGAGATATACGCCAGGCTGACCAGGCTCATCAAGGCACAGACCAGGAAGGCAATGCCGACTGCCACTGTGCTCATGGTTTCCCCCTTCAAGACCTGATTCATCATCTGGTTTTGCGCCAGCACGGGTACCCACTGGAACCAGGCAGGTTCGCGTCCAGGGAAAAGTATGGGGACCAAAGAAACAAAGGGAATGAACATAGTCACCATTTGATTGCGCACCTGGGCTTCCTTGTAGCTCTTGCAATCAAGCGAGACGGCTATCTGTATCGCTGCCATGCTGGCCGCCAGCGGCAATAAGACCAGCAAGAAACCCAAGGCATCCTTGACATTGAACTGAAATTCAGCGCGCAGGGTTTCATTATGGATCAGCCATTGCGAAGGAAAGAAACTGCCTATGGTCAGCACCACCACACCCATGCCGACAATGGCGACGGCACCCCATTTACCGATAGTCAGTTGCCAGCCGGTGACGGGATTCATCATCAAGGGTTCCAGCGAACCACGCTCACGCTCGCCTGCAGTTGTATCGATGGCAGCATACATGCCCCCAAGAACAATAGCCATCAAGACCATCATGGGCAGCATGGTGGTGATGGTGGCCTTGCGTTCTTCCGGCTTTTTGATATGGCGCTCACGCACATCTATGCGTTGCAACAACTCCGTAGAGACGCCACGCATGGCCAGACCCATGGTGGCAACCTCTTGCGAATAGCCGTCCAGCAAGCGACGCAGCGGGCGCACCCCAAATTCTGCCTGACGATTCGAAGTATCAAAGGCAATTTCCAGCGTGCCCTTGTCACCTGTAGCCAGCTTTTCATCAAAGTCATCAGGGATCAGCAATACCGGTTGATCCAGTTCCTTGCTTTGCGATTTGGCAGCATAGTCGTCAGGCGCGGTTTTGATTTTATACCCCTGGCGCTGGATGAAATTTTCCAGGCCACGGGCATGCTCTATACCCTTGACGAGTACACTGCGTTTTTCCTCCTGTGATTCCACTTGCGTCAGCACCACGGAAAAAATCAGCAGCATCAGTGGCACGCCCAGCAATGAGCTGATCAGGGCCACCAGGAGGGTACGACGGTCACGCAAGGCATCACGCAATTCCTTGCGCAGGATAGCTAAAGTGGCTTTCATCAATTGACTCCTGTCAGGGATTTTTGTGGATGCAAAAATGCCAGTTTGACGAATGCATCTTCGAAATTGTTTTCACCAGATTGCTGTAGCAAATCATCGACCGTGCCATGGGCCACGTCCTTGCCATCAGCCACGATGACGACCTGGTCACACAGGCGTTCTACTTCCTGCATGATGTGGGTAGAAAAGATAATGCACTTGCCGCCCCCTTCTGGTGAGCGCAAGAAGCGCAGGAATTCTCTCAGGGCGCGGGTGGCCACCACGTCCAGCCCATTGGTGGGTTCATCCAGGATGATGTTCTTGGGATCATGTACCAACGCCCTGGCTAGCGCGGTTTTCATGCGCTCGCCCTGACTGAAACCATCGGTGCGGCGGTCCAGCAATTTATCCATGTCCAGCCATTGCGCCAGTTGCAAAGTGCGTTGCTCGGCGTGCCCGGCGTCCATGCCATGCAAGAGCCCGTAGTAATGAATGTTTTCCCTCGCGGTCAGGCGTGGGTACAAACCACGGGCATCCGACAACACCCCCATCTGCGATTGCGTGGCAGAAGTGCCGGCCTTGACAGCAGTGCCATCCACCTTGATATCACCCTGGTCGGCTTGCAAGAGGGCGGCAATCATGCGCAGCGTGGTGGTCTTGCCAGCCCCATTGGCACCCAACAAGCCAGTGATGCAGGCATCCTGAGCGCTGAAACTGACGCCACTGACAGCCTTCACCACTTCACGATTTTTTTTCATCAAGCCCAGGCTGCGCGCAGTCTGGACCAGGGCATTACCTGAGGATTTACCGAGGCGCACAAATTCTTTGTGCAAGTCATGGACGATAATCATGGCTTGGCCTCCTTGCCAGCTTTATTGGCAGAAGCTGGCGTCGGTGCCTGCCAGGCCAGGGCGCGTGGGATCTGGCGCACACAAGCGGTATCGACCTTGATGGCTTCGCTATCTTCCTTGGCATTCAAAAAGCGGTGCACGACATCGCGCACGCAGCCTTGTGCCAGCAAACCATGGCCAGTGTTTTCTATCTGTACATGCAGGGCATTTGGGCCCAGTGCCTTGGCAACTTCTGCACCGTGTCTGATAGGAGTAACCGGGTCTATGCCACCACTGAGCAACAAGGCGGGAGTAGCAGATTGAGGGATGGTAAAGAAGCCTGCTGGTATCTCGGCGCGTGGCCATTTTTTGCAAGCCTGGGTATACATCTCGGCCATGAGTTTTTCAAAATCGTCGTTGGCAGGCAAAGTCGCCGACTGGGCAAAGGCTTCACCACACCAGACCGAGAAATGCATGCCATAAGAAATCCCGCCAGGACCGGGCAAGCTTGTTGCACCACTCATGGTAATCAAGGGCGCATAATTACCCTGCTCTGCCTGCGTCAGCGCATAGGGCAAGGCGGCCAGCGAATTAGGGTTGTACAGGGTTTTATGCACCAGGCCCAGCAAACCATCACGCGTCATGTCGAGCTTGATGGGTGTGCCCAGGCGCGGGTGTAGCAGGCTGATTTTTTGTGGCTGGCTGGCCAGCAGTTTTTTCCAGCGGTTTGCCAGGTCAGGATAACTGGCATTGCAGGCGGCTTCTTTTTCACAATCGCGGAACAGAGCATCGAGCGCCTTTTGCGCATCGGAACTGGCCAGACGCATGGTCGGCGGCACCACGCCATCAAGCACGACGCGGCGTACGGATTGCGGATATTGCCGCAAATATTCAAGTCCGGCACGGGTACCATACGAAGCACCGACCAGATTGATGCGGCCATAGCCTTGCTTCAAGCGCACGGCTTCCAGGTCTTGCATGGCGATGCTGGTGCTGAAGTATTGCAATTCACCATAAGGCAGGGTTTGCAACTGGCGCATGCAATCATCGGTCAGTTTGACTTTTTGCTCTGGGGACAAAACTTCATCAGCTTTTTCCAGCGCCGGGCATTCCAATGGTGCGCTGCGCCCTGTACCACGCTGGTCAACAAACACCAGGTCACGGCGACGGTTGAGGCGCGACATCAGGGCTGTACCCCAACTGGCGACATTGATGGCACTTTGCCCAGGCCCACCTGCCAGCAGGAAGACGGCATCCGGCAGTTTGTTCCTGTCTTGCGATGGCACGACGACATAGTGTATGTCTATCTGCTTGCCTTGCGGCTGGGCCGGGTTCAGCGGCCTTTGTATCTGCCCGCACTGCACTTCTTGCGGGAAGTCTGGCAAGCGACAAGCCTTGGTGGTGGCAGGGGCGGCGGCATGAGCCGCCATGCTGCTGCACAGTGCCAGCCCGGACACGAGCCCGAGCATGAATCTTTGGTTCAAAGTGGTCTCCTGAAAAGCAATGATGCGAATTGCAAGTTCAGGAGTCTAAGCGTAATTGTTTATTCAGTAAATGCCAGGCTGGCCTGTGTACCGAGATTCGTCAGCAAAGTCTTGACAGGTGCAGGCAAACCCAGTTGCGCGGCCTCACTGAGTGGATGCCAGGCATGATCGGCTTCCGCGACTTGTAGATATCGTTTGCTGAGTTGCACATGCACGGGCAGGATATGCAATTTGAAGTGGGTGAAGACATGGGCAAAGACAGGCAAGACCTGGATACTGGCAATCTCACCAAAACGGCTTGCTTGAGCGCGCACGGTCGCCATTTGTGCATCGACAGAGAAAGCAGCATCCTGGCAGTCTTGCATGCCTGCCAGTTCTGGCAGTGACAATAAACCGCCCCAGATGCCTGTGGGTGGCCGTCTTTCCAGCAAGACTTCAGCACCATCTTGTAGCAGCAACATGATGGCCTGTTTTTCTTTTTGGGCTTTCTTGGGCTTGCGCACAGGCAGCTCGGCTGTCCGGCCCTGGGCATACGCCACACAGCGCGACTGGAAAGGGCATAGCTGGCATTTGGGGCTGCTGCGGGCACATAGGGTAGCACCGAGGTCCATCAGGCCCTGGGTATAGGCGCCTATGTCTTGCGCTGGCAGCAAGGCCTGGGCACGCAGCCACATATTGTCTTCAACGGGTTTGGTGCCGGGATAACCATCTATGCCAAATACACGGGCAAATACCCGCTTGACATTGCCATCCAGGATGGCTGCCACCGTGCCATAAGAAAATGCCGTGATCGCCGCTGCTGTAGAACGGCCTATACCAGGCAGCTCTTGCAATAAGGCAGGGTCAGCCGGGAATTTGCCCTGGTATTTTTCCACCACCTGTTTGGCACACTGATGCAGATTGCGAGCGCGGGTGTAATAACCCAGCCCACTCCAGTGTTCCATGACTTGCTCAACTGGCGCTGCAGCCAGGTCAAACACGGTAGGAAAAGTCTCAAGGAAACGCTGGTAATAAGGGATGACCGCCGTCACCTGGGTCTGTTGCAGCATGATTTCAGACAGCCAGACACGATAAGCTTCACGGCTTTGCTGCCAGGGGAGACCATGGCGGCCATGTTGCTTTTGCCAGGTAATCAGATCGGACGAAAAACTGGGATCGGTGTAGGCGGATTTGGCAGATTGGGGCTGAGCATGAAACTGAGGCTGGCCCTGCGGGCCAGCCTTGCTACTTGATACTGTGGACTTCATTGTGTCAGGCAGCCACCCTGAGTGCCTTCAATTCGGCATTCAATGCAGTCTTGAGGCTGTCTTCCAGATCAGTCAGGGCTTTTTTCTGTGCATCGATATCTGCCTGCAAGCTCTCAAAAGAACCTATCTTGTCTTCCAGGCTGTCGGTCGCCACATGGATACGCTGTATCGATTGCATGCGGTTTTTCAACTGGCCCTTGTGTTCACGAATCTGTGCTTCCAGCGGTGCCATGACGACTTTTTGCCATGCTTCGACATCGCGGTTGGCTTGCAAAAAGCTTTGCTTGACGCGGGCAGCGACAGAATCAAAGAATTTATGCATCAGGACGACTTGCGGTGTCGTCAGCAAAGTGGCGGTACTGAATTGCTTTTGGTACACGCCCTCGATGGCTTCGACTTCCTTGATGTACTTATCCAGCGAGAAGGACATAGGCGCGGACAGTGCCAGGCCATGCTCAGTCGAGAACTTGCGGTACATGACGGTCATCATTTCCGAAATTTCATCCGTCTTTCTGTTGGATGTCTGCAGGTTCAATTTAACCTGGGCAAAGAATTGGCGCACAGACTCGCGCAGACCGATAGAGAATTTGCTCTTCTCCATGGCTTCACGCGATTTGCGGATTTCTTCACGCAGGATATCCATGCCCAGGCTGGTGTAGACCTCGGTAGACAGACGGGTGAAGACTGAACGTGTACCCTGCATGCGCAAGAGGCTAGCGTCGAATTCTTTTTTCTCGGCATCGATACGCTTCATCATGTGTTCAATGACGTTCATATTTTTGCCGCGCAGGCTCTTCAATTCCATCATTTGCTCAACCATGCTGCGGCTGCGGGCAGAGATAACCGCTTGCTGGGCATGGATGATTTCATTGATTTCTGAAGTCAGCTGGGCACGGATGATGTTTTGCTTGGCTGGTATCAATTCCTTGGACAGGGCATATTCCAGCGTAGGCAGACGGCTCTTAGCCAGCAAAGGGGCATCCTTGTTGATCTTGGCAACCAGGCCTTTTTGCGCCGAGATAGGGAAAATCTGCTTTTCTTCCAGACCCAGGGTATGAGCAACGGTGCTGATCTGGCGGACGATTTGTGCTTCCACTTCTTCAGGCGTGCGCAACTCATCCCACATGCTGTCTATCTTATTGAGGACAACCATGCGGCCTGGGCCATTGCCTATATTATTGCGCCAGACATCGATATCGCTCTTGGTGACGCCAGTGTCAGCGGCCAGGATGAACAATACGGCATGCGCATTCGGGATCAGGTTCAGCGTCAGTTCAGGCTCAGTACCTATGGCATTCAGGCCCGGCGTATCGACGATGATGAGGCCTTCTTTCAACAAAGGATGGGGGAAATTGATAATGGCATGACGCCATTGAGAAATTTCTACCAAGCCATCTTCATCGACTTCCAGTGATGCATCGGGGTCGTTTTCATCAAACAGGCCATATTGCTTGGCCACGTCTATGCTGACTTTCTTGGTCAGGCTGACTTGCTTGAAGGCTTCCAGCATGCCGTCACCGGAATTGATATTCAGCGGCAGCACCGTCCAGACATGGCTCTGGCCCTTGTATTCACTGGTCGATTGCGCTTCGGCACGGGTTTCTATAGGCAGCAGGCGTATGCAAGGCGGGATGGTGTCGTCATACAAAAGCTCGGTCGGGCACATGGTGGTGCGACCGGCAGATGACGGTAATATGCGTTGGCCATAATCAGCAAAGAAGATGGCATTGATGAGTTCGGACTTGCCGCGTGAAAATTCAGCAACAAAGGCGATGGACAGTTTGTCGTCAACCAGACGCTCCATCAGACGTGCAATACGCTGATCACTGGCGGCATCGGCCATATCCGATCCATGTATCCATGACCGGTACTGCTCCAGCGCTTTGACCACTCCTTTGCGCCAGTCGCTGTACTCCTGGAATTTCTGAACCAGATTGCTCATGTTCCCCTCAGTTAACTTTTTTGATATTCCAAGTATATATGGAAGCGTTAAAAAAATACGTGTAAATCGAATTTTGCTTACATTTCAGCCATATTTGTGGGTTTATTTCTGACATTTTGCACAATAAAAGCTACTACGTTGTCCTTGTTTTATCTGTTTGACAGGCTCGCCGCAGACCCTGCAAGGCTCGCCTGTGCGGTCATACACAAAATAAGATTGCTGAAAATAGCCACTTTGACCATCCACGCCGATGAAATCCTTGAGGGTGCTGCCGCCCTGTTCTATGGCGGCGGCCAGGGTCGCACGTATGGCCGCTTCCAATAAAGTATAGCGCTTAAGGCTGATGCGTCCAGCCTGAGTTTTAGGATTTATACCGGCCCTGAACAGGCTTTCAGATGCATAAATATTACCAACACCTACCACAATGTCCCCGGCCAGCAAGACTTGCTTGATGGGGGCACTACGGTTTCTGGTCAATTTATACAATAATTCTGCGGTAAACCTCGCCTCCAGCGGCTCTACACCGAGCTGACGTATTAACAAATGCTCTTCCAGGTTGCCATCGGCAGCATCATGCCAGAGCACGGCACCAAAGCGGCGTGGATCTGTCATGCGCAAGGCAAAATCCCCAACCACTATATCAATATGGTCGTGCTTTGCTGGCAGCACATCCTTATCCAGCACGCGCAAATGCCCAGACATGCCCAGGTGGATGAGCACAGTACCATGCTGGAAATGCAATAAAAGATATTTACCGCGGCGCCCGGTTGCCAGTATGCGTTGGCCGCTTAACAAATCTGGCAAATTTGGCGGGAAAGGCCAGCGCAGGCCAGCACGGCGTAAAATCACACCCGTGACTTGCTTGCCGGTCAGATGCGGCTCTACGCCGCGACGTGTCACTTCTACTTCAGGTAATTCTGGCATGGAGGGGAACTTTTACCATTACAATTTGACACAGTGTATAAGCGCTGCAGAACCCACAGTTCTCCAGCTTAAGCGTAAAATCAGTTATCAACGTCAAATCCGGACTCGTTTTGAAAACACTGCCTACATTATTATTCAAGCCTATTGTATCCGCTATATCCGCTATCACGGCTGCTTCGCCATGGCGGCCCGCCACGATACTCTTAAGTGTGGCACTGGTCAGCGGATGTGCGACTATAGGCAAGCAAAGCAGCGAGGCTGTCGATGATACCCATCATGTCAGCGACGCGGCCCAGGCGGCCCTGTCTGCAGAGCAAACCCTGCACGGGGTCAGCAGTCTGCCAGCCTATGAAGACAAATTGCCGGAAGTGGCACTGTCAGAAGAATTATTCTACAAAATCATTACTGCCGAAATCGCCTACCAGCGCGGTAGCTGGCAAGGTGCTTATGTCACCTTGTATTCGGTTGCCCAGCAAACCCGCGACCCCCGCATTGCCCGGCGCGCCGCTGAAATCGCCCTGTCTGCCAAGCAATCTGGTGAAGCCCTGCAAGCTGTACGCCTGTGGCGCGAACTGGCACCGAATTCCAATGAAGCTACCCAGTATTACCTGGGCTTCATGGTCATGAACAATAATCTGGCGGAAATCCAGAGCGTTTATGCTGAAAAAATGAAAAACGCCGACCCAAAACAGTTGGGTGTGACGATGTTGCAAGCCCAGCGTCTGCTGTCACGTGCACGCGATAAAAACGCTGCATTCAGCACGTTGGAAACCCTGCTGCAACCCTATAAAGATAGTACGGATGCGCATATGGCCCTGGCCCAGGGCGCCTATACCAAGGCCGACAGCCAACGTGCAGTTGCCGAGGCGCAGACTGTCTTGAAGAACAAGCCGGATTCGCAACTGGCCGTGTTGACGATAGCCCAGGCATCACCACAGCCCGAGGCGGCCAAGGCCTTGTCAGCTTTTCTGGCAAAAAACCCGGCAGCACGTGATGTCAGGCTGGCCTATGCCAGCATACTGATCGACCTGAAGCAACTCGACCAGGCTGCCCATGAGTTTGAAACCCTGTTGCGTGATAAACCCGATGATATCAGCGCCATCTATACCCTGGGCGTATTGGCAATGGAGCGCAATCAGACGCAAAAAGCCGAAGCCTATTTCCTGCAATACCTGAAAGCCCTGGATGGCAAATCTGGAGAGGAACGCGATCCTACGACCGCACTGGTGAACCTGTCGCGCATCGCTGCCGAACGCAAGGATTACAAAGCGGCGCAAGACTGGCTGGCCCAGGTCGAAGCTTATGATGGCCGCAACCCGGCCTGGTTCAATGTGCAGATACGCCGCACTTTCTTGCTGGCCAAAGAGGGCAAACTGCTGGAGGCGCGTGCCTTCATACAGCAAATCAAGGCCAGCAATGAAGCCGAGCAAATCCAGTTGATACAATCAGAAGCACAGCTCTTGCGTGATGCCGGTTTGCCGGACCAGGCCAAGACCGTACTCGAAGAAGGCATCAAACAGCAACCCAATAACCCTGATTTGCTGTATGACTTTGCCATGCTGGCCGAGTCGCAAAAAGACATCAACGGCATGGAAACATCCTTGCGTAAAGTCATAGAACTGGCACCGACCAGCCAGCATGCCTACAATGCCCTGGGTTATTCCTTTGCCGACCGCAATATACAACTCGACGAAGCCAATACCCTGATAGAAAAAGCCAATCAACTGGCACCAGATGATCCTTTCATCCTCGATAGCCTGGGCTGGGTCAAGTTCAGGCTGGCCAAGTATGACGAAGCAGAACAAGCTCTGCGCCGTGCTTATCAAATGCGCCCTGACGCTGAAATCGCCGTCCATCTGGGCGAGGTATTGTGGACCATGGGACAGAAAGATGATGCAAAAAAAATCTGGCGCGATGCCCAGAAAAAAGACCCGGACAATGCCACCCTGAAATCGACACTGGAAAGATTGAAAGTCAAACCTTGATTGATTTACCAAGTTTAATAACAAGGCGGACAGATACTGTCCGCCTTATTTATTCAAGCTCTGACATACAGTTTATACGATACACACTGAATCAAAATAGCCCACATGCCATCCACTATCCGTTTCAAACTACTGGTTACTGCCCTCTTTTTAGCATTGCTCAATACCGGCTGTGCCAGCCTGCATAGCCAGCCTGCACCCGTGACAGCCAGTGCTCAGGCAGCGAATACCCGGCGATACCAGCCGCAGATACAAATCAGCGGCAAGATTTCCATACAGTACCAACAAGCTGGCAAGCCACAAAGCCTGCCAGGCAGTTTTGAATGGGAGCAGGATGCCCAGGGGATACGTATCAATCTTTTGTCGCAATTGGGTCAGGTCATGGCCCGCATCAACCAGAATGAGCTAGGGGCAACACTGGAACTCAATGATAAGAGCACGCGCAGCGCCAGCGACCTGGACCAACTCTTGCAAGATACCCTGGGCTGGTCTTTGCCAGTGGCAGGTCTGCGTGACTGGTTGCAAGGCTTTGTCGCCATCGATGGCAAACAAGCCATCGCCGTCAAGGCAGAAGAGCAGACCCTGAATATCCAGGGCTGGAAGCTGCGTTACGTCAGTTGGCATGAACAGCCCAGTTTCCCCAAGCGTATAGACTTGCAAAGATACACAGAGCAAGCAGGTGATGTCTCTATCCGCATCGTGGTGAATGAATGGAAATGAAGCGACTCGACAATTGCCCGGCTCCGGCCAAACTGAATCTCTTCCTGCATGTCACGGGCCGCCGCGTCGACGACTATCACTTGCTGCAAACCGCTTTTCAGCTCATAGACCGCTGCGATTACCTGGATGTGGAAGTACGTGAGGATGGCCAGATATGCCGCAGCAATGAGATAGACGGCGTGCCTGCCGACAGCGACCTCATCGTCAGGGCTGCCAGATTATTGCAAAATCATACTGGCTGCCCGCTTGGTGCCAATCTGACATTGCGCAAGAACCTGCCCATGGGTGGAGGTCTGGGCGGAGGCTCATCCGATGCCGCCACCACTCTGCTGGCCCTGAATCATTTGTGGGAAACCGGCTTGCAGCGTGAAGAATTGATGCGTCTGGCCCTGCAACTGGGTGCCGATGTGCCTTTTTTCCTGTTTGGTGAAAATGCCTTTGCTGAAGGTGTGGGTGAAGAATTGCAGGCGCTGACTACCCCTGAGGTCTGGTTTGTGGTGCTGGAACCGGGTGTGCAAGTCCCCACGCCAGCAATTTTTTCGGCAAAGGAGTTGACAAGAGACACAAAGCCCGTCAGAATAGCGGACTTTTCCAGTGATGCAAAACATGATTGGAAAAACGATCTGCAAACAGTTGCCTGCGCATTGTTTCCGCAAGTTGATGCAGCCATTCAGTGGCTCTCACAATACGGCGATGCAAAGATGACAGGATCAGGGGCTTGCGTTTTTTGCGCTTTTGCTGAAGAATCAGCAGCTGAGCAAGTGTTACAGCAAGTACCGGATCGCTGGGTATCATGGAAAGCAAAAGCACTGAGTCGCCACCCGATGGCGAAGAAATTGGGATCGAAAAATATTTGGCTTGAAGCCAGTTTAACGCTAAAATAGCGGCGAACTTGGAAACAGGCAAAACGGTTGTGTAGGGGAGTCGCCAAGCTGGTTAAGGCACCGGATTTTGATTCCGGCATGCGAAGGTTCGAATCCTTCTTCCCCTGCCATTAAATTAAAGCCGCCGCATAGATTGTGCGGCGGCTTTTTCAGTTTTATCAGCGGCTTCTTTTGTGTAAAACCCATGCAAAATAAGCCAGACCCACAAAAATCTCAGCCGATAGGTCCCAGCCATGGCAAATGCGCGCGCAAATGACAACATGATGGTTTTCACTGGCAACGCCAATCCTGCACTGGCTGCCGGTGTTGCCAAACAACTAGGCATCCCCCTCGGCAAGGCAGACGTTTCCAAATTCTCCGACGGCGAAGTGATGGTCGAGATCAATGAAAACGTCCGCGGTAAAGATGTCTTCGTCCTGCAATCCACTTGTGCTCCTACCAATGACAACCTGATGGAAATCATGTTGATGGTTGATGCACTGAAACGTGCTTCTGCCGGTCGCATCACTGCTGCCATCCCTTATTTTGGTTATGCCCGTCAAGACCGTCGTCCACGCTCTGCACGTGTGGCGATTTCTGCCAAGGTCGTCGCCAATATGCTGGAAGAAGCCGGTGTAGGCCGCGTCCTGATCATGGACTTGCATGCTGACCAAATCCAGGGTTTCTTTGATATCCCTGTCGACAATATTTACGCTTCACCCATTTTGCTGGGCGACCTGGTTGCCAAGAATTACGAAGACTTGCTGGTAGTGTCCCCTGACGTGGGCGGCGTAGTACGCGCTCGCGCTTTGGCAAAACGCCTGGGTTGCGATCTGGCCATCATCGACAAACGTCGTCCAAAAGCGAATGTCTCTGAAGTCATGAACATCATTGGTGAAGTCGAAGGCCGTAACTGCGTCATCATGGATGACATGGTAGACACTGCCGGTACGCTGACCAAAGCAGCCGAAGTATTGAAAGAGCGCGGTGCCAAGAAAGTGTTGGCGTATTGTACTCACCCTGTCTTGTCCGGCCCTGCGATACAACGTATTTCGCAATCACCGCTGGATGAACTGGTCGTGACCGATACCATCCCCCTGTCTGAAGCTGCTCGTGCCTGCCCCAAGATTCGTCAATTGTCTTGCGACAGCCTGTTGGCCGAGACTTTCCGCCGCATCACCAAGGGCGAGTCGGTCATCTCCCTGTTCACGGACTAAATTATTTCCGGCCCTGCCATCTCCTTGATGGTGGGGCTATTTTCTGGGCCCCTGGTCGCGGGGGTTCAACACCGCAAACCCAATAAACGGTTTGCATTTTTTGGAGTAACACCATGAAAGTAATCGCATTTGCACGCAATGTACAGGGGACCGGAGCGAGCCGCCGCCTGCGCCTTGCTGGCCAAACACCTGGCATCATCTACGGCGGTACAGAAGCACCAGTCGCCATCACTCTGGATCACAATGCCCTGTACCATGCATTGAAAAAAGAAGCCTTCCACTCGTCCATTCTGGACCTGGAAGTTGATGGCAAATCAGAAAAAGTATTGTTGCGCGACTTCCAAGTCCACGCATACAAACAACTGGTTTTGCACGCTGATTTCCAACGCGTAGATCCTAACCAAAAAATCCACGTTAAAGTGCCTCTGCATTTCGTGAACGCTGACGTTTCCCCAGCTGTGAAACTGTCTTCTGCAGTGATCAGCCACGTTGCTGTTGAACTGGACGTTTCCTGCTTGCCAGCAGACTTGCCAGAATTCGTTGAAGTTGACCTGTCCAAACTGGAAGCCGGTCAATCCATCCACGTTTCTCAATTGGCATTGCCAAAAGGCGTGACAGCTGTAGTACACGGCGGTGACGCTACTGTTGCTATCGCTGTTGTTCCAGCTGGCGCAACTTCTGCAGAAGCTGAAGCAAAATAATTTGCATTTGCATGCAAATGAATGAAAGCCGCCTTAGGGCGGCTTTTTTATTTTTGGCTTGCGCGAAACTTTGTTTATGCGAAATACGGGAATTGGTATTACTATTTCTGCCATCACTGATTTCTGGAGTTATCTGCATGCCCTCGCCCTCCTCCCGCAAGCTATGCCTGAGTCTGCTCATCCCCCTGTGTTTCGCTGTAGCCAGCCCTGCCAGCCAGGCGCAACTCGCTGCCGGTATCAAATACGACACCAGCTACCCCATCATCAGCCCGGTCTATGCCAGACAAGGCATGGTGGCGACTGAGCAAGCGCTGGCAAGCCAGGTTGGCCTCGAGATACTCAAGCGTGGTGGCAATGCGGTAGATGCGGCGGTGGCAGTCGGCTTTGCACTGGCTGTGGTCTTGCCCAACGCAGGCAATATCGGTGGCGGGGGTTTCATGATTATTCATGACAGCAAATCAGGCAAGGATATCGCCCTGGATTTTCGTGAACTGGCTCCTGAAAAAGCCAGTCGCGACATGTACCTGGATGCGAAGGGCAATGTCATTTCCGGCAAGTCCCTGTTCAGCCATCTGGCTGTCGGCATACCCGGCACGGTAGCAGGCATGGACCTGGCCTTACGCAAATATGGCAGCATGAAATGGAAAGACGTCATCGCCCCGGCAATACGCCTGGCCGAGCAGGGCTTTGAGATCAGCCCGCATCTGGCCGAGCTGATCGATTCCAGCAAAAACCAGCTGGGAAAATGGCCAGCCAGCCGGGCAATTTTTTTCAAGGATGGCAAACCCTTGCAGGCAGGTGAGCGCTTGCTGCAAAAAGACCTGGCGCAATCCTTGCGCCTGATCGCCGAACAAGGCCCATCAGCATTTTATGAAGGTGCGGTCGCCAAAAAAATCGTCGCCGAGATGCAGCAACATGAAGGCTTGATTTCTGCCAGTGACCTGAAGAATTACAAGGCTGTGGAACGCATCCCCGTACGCGGCAATTATCGTGGCTATGAAGTAGTATCAATGCCGCCACCGAGTTCTGGCGGCGTACATATCATCCAGATGCTGAACATGCTGGAACACTACCCGCTGAAAGAACAGGGGGCCAACAGTGCGCAAACCCTGCATCAACTCAGCGAAGTCATGAAACTGGCCTATGCTGACCGTTCTGAATTCCTGGGTGATCCTGATTACTATAAAGTACCACTCAAGGGCCTGACTTCACGCGCCTATGCGGATGAGCTGGTCAAGAAAATACAGGCCGATCATGCCACGCCTTCTGCCGAGATCAAACCTGGCAAACCCCTTCCCTATGAAAGCGACCAGACCACCCATTACAGCGTGGCCGACAAGTTCGGCAATGTAGTGGCCACGACTTATACCCTGAACCTGAACTTCGGTAGTGGCATCGTTGCCAGCGGCACAGGCATAGTCCTGAATAATGAAATGGATGATTTCTCGGTCAAGGCAGGCGTACCGAATGCCTTTGGTTTGCTGGGAGGGGACGCCAATGCAGTACAGGGCTGGAAGCGGCCCTTGAGCTCGATGTCCCCCACCATAGTACTGAAAGATGGCAAACCCTTCCTGGTCACTGGCAGCCCTGGTGGCAGCCGTATCATCACGACGACACTGCAAACCATCTTGAATGTCATCGACCATGGCATGAACGTGGCCGAAGCCACGATCTCGCCACGCATACACCAGCAATGGATGCCGGACCAGTTGCGCTATGAAAAAGGCATCAGTATCGATACCCTGCGCCTGCTGGAACAAAAAGGCCAGGTGCTGCGCCCGGCTGCTACCCTGGGCAAAACCCAGACCATACAAGTGCTGGAACAGGGCTTTGCCGGATACTCAGACCCACGCAATCCGGATGGCAGTGCACTAGGGTTTTAAGACTACTTTAATCAGCCTGGATGGCAAGCTACTATTCAGGCTGGAGTTTCACACCATTTCGCCCACATGGAGCGATAGGCGCTTTCCACTTCACGGGTAAAACCAGCTTCATCCATCAAGGCACTGTTTTGCATTTCTTCACGCAGAACTGACCTTGTTTCAGCCAGTTTTGGAATGTCCTGCGCCAAAGCGACGACTTTTTCCACGTATTCCTCTTCTGTATTTGCTATCCACTCTGGATGCCCTGCGCCAATTAATATGCTGCCGCCCAGGCGCCCTACACTGGGGCGACCCGCCAGTGTGACGAAGGGCACGCCCATGTAAAGCGTTTCAAACAAGGTCGTCCCGGAATTATGCGGAAAACAATCCAGCCCTATATCCAGTGACCTCAGGGTATTCCAGGGTGGCGTATGAAAGCCAATATCGAGTTGCGATGCATCGACGCCATGAGCTGCAAATTTATCAATCAAGGCCTGGCGTAATTGCAAGTCTTGATAATTCGCACTATCAACAACCAGCACGGCATTGTCAATTCGCTTCAATATGGCGGCCCAGGTGCGTATGGTTTTATGGTTAATCCGTATTGATCGTGTCAGGGTGCCTATCCTGATTTTTTTACCAGTCAGTGCTGGCAAGGGGCTGACCTCTCCCATACCTGCGGCAGGACGGTAAACGATGAATGGCGTATTGAGCCGCCACACTTGCTCGGCAAATAAGTGCTCACTACCCGGTGGAGCACTCATATGATCGGTCAGATAATAGTCTATCGCCGTCAAACCTGTCGTATACGCAAACCCTAACCATGACACCTGCACGGGTGCGGGCCGGCGCGCCAATACTGACAAGCGGTTATTGGCAGTATGGCCTGCCAGATCAATCAAGACATCGATACCATCATCACGGATGCGCTGAGCCAGGGCATCATCGCTGTAGCCACCGGTTGGGACCCAGTGGTCAGCATATTGTTTATAGCGTTTGGTGACATGATCTTCCGTGCTTAGTTGCGCATAGGCATACACTTCAACCAGGTCTTTATCATGCTGGCTCATTAATGGTTCGAGGAAATACTGGACAGGATGATGGCAAAAATCTGGCGATATATAGCCAATTTTTAGACGGCGCTGACGATTTTTGTCATTGGCGAATGGTAGCCAGGCACTTTTATAACGAAGTGCATAACGTTTCTCATATTCCTGATAGGAGTCAAAAATATCCTCGGCACTGCGGTCTGGGTCATAATTAAGTGCGAATAGTAAATTACCATAGGTTTGCGCATATTCAGGGGCCAGTTTAATGTAGCCGCTATAACCATCCTGCTCCATTTGAAATAGCTTTGAAAAACAGACCTCAGCATCAGCAAAGCAATTGATAGAGCTATAAGCCTTGCCAAGATTGCTGTAAAGCGTCATTGAACTGACATCGTTAGCAATTGCTTCCTCGTAAATCGCAATGGCTTCCATTATCTTTTTTTGACCATATAAAATGGCGCCCAGCTTACAATAAGCCTCAGGATTGTTTGCTTTCGTGGCAATCACCTGACGATATATAGCTGTAGCTTGTGACAACAATTGCTGCGCTGTATAAACATTACCAATGCCTATCATTGCCTCGAAAAAATTGGAGCGCAAATGTAAGGCTTGCTTGAAATAGGTCAATGCTGCTTCTGTTTTTTCAAGCTTAAGTTCTATCAAGCCCAGATTGTAGATAGTTTCAACATGTTCAGGATGATTGCGTAAAGATATCAGGAAATTCTCACGAGCGAGAAGAAACTCCTTCTTCTGCATATGCATGAGGCCAAGATTAGTATGAGTGAGAATTTGATCAGGGCCACTTAAACCGACCAATTCACTATCCGCTTCCAGCACTTCAGTGCCAAGCTCTAACGCCTTACGATAAGCCGCCTCTCCCTCTGACAAACAATTAACAGAGCTTAAAGTATTACCTAGATTATTGTATAGCAATATTGAACCAGCTCCATTGACAACGCCTTGCTGATAAAGGGTGAGCGCCTTGGCATATTGCTGCTGGTCATGCAACATGACTCCTAAGTTACAATAAGCCGCAGGATGCTCTCGTTGCAAGCCTATGGCCAAACGGTAAGTTGATTCAGCCTCTTGCAGCAAATGCTGAGCTTTATAAGCATCACCTAAACCGATCATGGCGCCTGCAAAATCGGGTTTTAGCACTAAAGTACGATTAAAATAATTTGAAGCGAGATTTGCATTACCAAGCTCAAGCTCAAGTTTTCCAAGGTTGTAACTTGTCTCAACATGCTGAGAATTAATACTCAAAGAATGCAACAGTTTCTCGCGCGCCAAAATATAGTTATGGTTTTCCATGTACAGAATACCAAGATTGCAGTAAGCCAAAAAATGATTTGGATTGTCTGATAAAATCTGTAAATAAAGAGTCTCAGCATCAAGCAAATTTCCTTGACGCTGCAGCAATACCGCAAGATTAAATTGAGCAAAATTAAAATCTGGCTTAATGTCGATCGCATTTCGGTAAGCAGACATTGCTTCAGCTATATGACCGAGCGAGGTATGAGTTACTGCAATATTATAATGAGCAAAATGATTTGCAGGCTGCATTTGAACTACATGCTGATAACAAATCAAAGCATCTTGATACCGCCCGGTATTATCCAGACACAATCCCAGGCTTAATTCAGCCTCAGGAAAGTCGGATTGTAATACCAAGGCATGCTTGTATTGAACTTCGGCAAGTGCATACTCATACTGTTCATAGAAAACGTCTCCAAGCTTGCTATATAGCACTGCATTAGATGATTCCGCCAATAGAGCGCGTTGATAATATTGCGCAGCAACAACCAAGTCGCCGCTCTTAAAACTAAGGTCACCTAGTCGTTCCAGACTCGTCTCTTGTTCAACTTTCGCCTTAAATTCGCCCCCAACATTGTGATCACTTTCTTTGGTGGTAGTCACACTTTCATCAATAAAAAAAATATAACGCTTGAACCAATTCAGCATTCGCCAACTCTCTCAGACTCTATAAATATACGACGTAACAAAATGATGCCCTGAGAATTCCTTATCGTGAAGACATATCTTAGGATAAGATGGGCACGTTCCTTGTAACCAGAGCAAAAAACAATACCAAGTCCAAACGCTGGTATTCGCATCATGTCGATCAGACGATGAGCAACATTTTCTGCAATCAAACGGTCAGATTTCCGCTTTTCTATGCAAGCAAGGATTGCAAAGCGACTTTGCGTAATGTCGACGTCAAAGACGCCGCTGGATAGCACAATGCTTTCTTGAGCAAAAATTTCACTCTCAAACCCGAAATGATTTCGGAACTTTACAACCAGTATTCGCAGGTCGATTTACTCTTCAAGTGGACAAGCAACATTCGCATATCAAAACCTTTCTGCGAACCAGCAAGAATGCCATGATAACGCCAATATGAATTGAGTTCTGTATTTGCGTACTCATTACTATTGTCAAAAAATATCTGTTTTAGCCCTACAACCTTTACGAAATCTTACAAATTCTAAGTCTCACCATGCTTAAAACAACAGCAATAAATCAACTATTTATGCTCCCATGTGGAAATCTCGACGATGTAAATCAACCAAAACAGATGCATGACCTATGAGAAACGTTAGGGCACTAGTGATGCAATGATTATTGTGAACTGGATCCTATCTTTCAACGAATCTTATGCTTCAACTAATACCTTAGAAGGTAACAACAAATGCCGGAGCCCAATAATTCTACAATTATTTATTTAAAATCGCAGAATAGGGATAAAAAATTATTAGATGCATGTTATCAATTACAATGAAACCGTATCTAAAAATGGTCTACATGCAACGTAACTCACCTCATGGACAGCCACCAGCACCAGACTTTAAACCACGTTGACCATTACAGATAGAGTCCCCAGCAGCAAAAGACCAGATCATGTTTGCTTGATTGGTCGCTGAGGTTGCTGTCAGAGTACCATTCAACTGTGTAGCAGTACCACTTACAGTAGCAGCACTAGTCATCGCTACTGAACCAGCAGCTGGTACCGGAGCATTCGGCAAAAACTTGGAAGTAGCGACAACAGGAATACCATTGTTCCCCATAGAAAAACAACCTGTGGCACCAGCACCCCAAGTGCCATTACTTTCTGTGTAGCACATAGCCATCGAAGTCAACAAGCTTTCCAACTCTGATCGTGCGCCAGCAGCACGGGTACGCGAGGTGTAATCGGTATATTGAGGTAAGGCAATTGCAGCTAAAATGCCGATAATCGCAACAACAATCATCAACTCAATCAATGTAAAGCCTCGGTGCAGTTGCTTTAAAGTAAGTTGCATTCCTACCTCCATAGAAAAAGATATAAAGCTAAATTAAGCAAAAGCAAATTTCATACCATTTCAAAGTTGGCAATAACACGATTCAAATACAATAGGAGCCAATAAATGCAAGGGATACCCTTGAAAATCTGCATGGTGATCTGTGGTGTCACTGCCTCGCCGGCCAGCACCAAGATGGTTTATGTAGCAACCACCGAATGCAGCAAGGCACCTTTGCAACCAAACGTAATCTTTTCAACATCCACTAACTGACAAGTGCAATCACAGACTGTTTGCCACAAATAAAAAAGAGGGTGTAATTATTTTTGTGCAAACGTTCATTTAGCAGGAGACAGCTACTTTCAAGTAGAAATGATAGTCATTGTAAATAGTAACAAGCAGGCCAAACCCGATTCGGAGTTACTCAAACTGGCAAAAGAATTGTTGGCCTCCTACCAGGAACCCATAGACCTGGTTGGTGAGAACGGCCTGCTCAAGCAACTCACCATTATGCTCGTCGAGCGTGCGCAGGAAGTCGAAATAACTGACCATCTTGGCTACGCTAGAGTGGGACCGTCAATGCCAACAGCACCAACACGCGCAATGGTCATAGAGGCCAAACGTTGAAAGACGATTTCGGCGTGCTGCCAATCGACATCCAGCAAGATCGTCTCAAGCTACACCTGTGATTTGAGCGCACGGGAGATCCAGAGTCACCTAGAAGAGGTGTATGGCACAGAAACATCACCAGCCCTATCTCCCAACGTAACCGATGGTGTCAGTGGGCAAGCAAAGGCCTAGCAAACCCGCCAACTCCCCCTATCTCATCCTGTACTTTGACTGCACTCACATCAAAGCACGCGATGCTGATGCCATGAGTAACAAGGCCCCATTTTTCGCCGTTGGCGTGACCATTAACAGCCGTAAAGAAGTGCTGCACCTGTGGATTGTTCAGATCGAGGGAGCCAGGTTCTGGCTGCAAATAGTCATGAAACTGAAAAATCATGGCATGCAGGACAACTTCATTGCCTTTGTGGTAGGTCTCAAAGGTTTCCTTGACGCGATCGAAGCTGCCTACCTGAAGGCGACTGTCCAGCTCTGCATTGTTCACATGGCACGCAACAGCCCGCACTTTGTGCCATGAAAAGATCAAAAGGAAGTGACCGTCGATTTGCGTCGTATTTACAGTGCAGCCGCTGCTGACGAGGGCAGTCTTATACTCATACAATTTGAGGGCAATTGGGATCAGCGATACCTATTAATAGTGCAATCATGCCAGAGTAACTGGGCACGGGCCATCTGGATCTTCGACAATTCGGCGGAGATTCGTAAGGTCATCCACACCACGAACGTCATTGAATTGCTTAACATCAGTATGCAAAGGTCATCAAGACAAGTAGCGCCTTCCCTACTGACAAGGGTCAGCAAGCTGTTTTACATGGCACTCAACACCATAAGCAAGAAATTGACGTACCCATACGGGACTTAAAAGGTGCTCTCAACCACCTTACCATCCAGTTTGATGACCGGATGTCGCAGAAATGAACTAAAACCGGTTGCATAAAATCCTGACACCCAAAAAACCAATACTGCGCGTCAGGCGTTATTTGGACTTTCCTGCCATCCTATCTAAGCATTGAGCCAGCACAAAACACTATGGACAACCGCCAGCCCCAGACTTCAAACCACGTTGACCATTACATATAGAGTTACCAGCAGCAAAAGCCCAGATCATGTTTGCTTGATTGGTCACAGACGTTGCTGTCAGAGTACCATTCAACAGTGTAGCAGCACCACTTAAAGTAGCAGCACTAGTCATCGCTACTGAACCAGCAGCAGGTACTGGAGCATTAGGCAAAAACTTAGAAGTAACGACAACAGGGATACCATTATTGCCCATTGAAAAACAACCTGTAGCACCAAGGCCCCAAGTGCCATTACTCTCTTGATAACAAACTGCCATAGATGTCAGCAAACTATCCAACTCAGCCCTAGCACCTGCAGCGCGAGTACGGGATGTGTAATCAGAGTACTGAGGAATAGCGATCGCTGCCAGAATACCGATAATTGCAACAACAATCATCAACTCGATCAGTGTAAAGCCGCGTTGCAACCGCTTTGAAATGGAGTACATATACATTTCCCCAAAACCCATAAGAAAAAATTAGCCATAGTAAATTCCATCGCAATGTGATTCAGTTAAACATCCACATGTGTTCAAACTACTCTTATTGATAGTACTTACTTCAACAACAATTCGAAAAAATCCAAGTGAAAAACAACCAATCAACCTTGTCCAACATAGATTTGCAGTGAACAAATATAAATCAATACATAAAAAAAGCCCTTCAATAAAATTGAGGGGCTTTTTCGATAGAATTCTTACCTATTATGGGCAGCCGCCAGCTCCGGCCTTCAAGCCACGTTGACCATTACAGATAGCATCACCAGCAGCAAAAGCCCAGATCATGTTTGCTTGATTGGTCACAGACGTTGCTGTCAGAGTACCATTCAACAGTGTAGCAGCACCACTTAAAGTAGCAGCACTAGTCATCGCTACTGAACCAGCAGCAGGTACTGGAGCATTAGGCAAAAACTTGGAAGTAACGACAACAGGGATACCATTATTGCCCATTGAAAAACAACCTGTAGCACCAGCACCCCAAGTGCCATTATTCTCTTGATAACAAACTGCCATAGATGTCAGCAAACTATCCAACTCAGCCCTAGCACCAGCAGCACGAGTACGGGATGTGTAATCAGAGTATTGAGGAATAGCGATCGCTGCCAGAATACCGATAATTGCAACAACAATCATCAACTCGATCAATGTAAAGCCGCGTTGCAGCTGTTTAGGGATAGATTTCATCTTGAACTCCAGTAAAAAAGTTAAATTCGGGAACAACGCTTCATCATCAGCAAGCGCCGTGCCAACTCGTCGCAAGACCTGAAAACAGGGGGTTTTGTGGTGGAAATACATATCTTTGGATGTTTACTCAGGGCAACTGACAAAATGCGTCAATAGCCTCCAAAATCCCTTTGCAATTTTTTGTCATTTCTTATGTCAAAATATAAATATGACTGACGAGAATGTCACTCCTGTAACCTAAGTTACATATTTCAGCTTTTTATTATTAAATAATAAATACTTACTTTACAAGAAGTGTGTATTAATAATCTCAGTGCATGTTTGACCAGGCTGAATAGGCGTCAGGGTAATAAAGAAATGCGCCGCCACACAGATCACCTCATATGCAAGGGAAATTGTCATGGCAAAGTGATGACTAAAAACTCTGACTTGGAGTGATTGTTGGCATTAAGGGTAAGCTATGGAGCTGCCCTGAGGTGATGGCGGTGCTTCAGTAACTATGTCCTGCCCAAATAGAAAAGCAGGGGCCAGACTATCGGGAGCAGATGAAATCCGCTGCCTGACACACTTGGGGTGAGTGTTCACTATCCATACTCATATTGCCCCTTGCCTACCTGCATATACGCTATAAAGCGTCGCCCTTATGGACGGGCAAGCTGGTTTATATCGTAGAAGCAGGACTGACGCAAAATTGTCCCAGCAAGACATCAGCGACGAAGCCAGCACTTTAGTACGGCCAGGAACTGTAACGCAATTGGGGCGGTTTTCGTAAATCCTGATAAAAGGGAAATGCCCTCGCCAGGTCTGGCCCAGCGCCCTCAATAAAAGATGACTGCCATCTTCGTGCCTGACAGCTCTATCATGTCAGCATGCTTCAAGGTGTGCGGCTTGTCCTTGATGGAGACGGTATTGACGGTTGCCGCAGCACTGCCCTCGACCTGGGCAATGACATAGTCCTTGCCTTGCTGGGTAATGGCAATGACCTGAGTGCCAGGGCTGCCTATGGTAGTGACGGCTTTGACAAGATTAAGCTCCTTACCCACATTCGTGCCGTTCATGACCTTGATCTTGGCTCTTTGCTTGTCGACGATCGCCGGTGGCTGCACTTGCCCTGGTTCAGGCACAAAAGTCTGTTTGCCGGATTGTTCAACCTGGAATCTTAATTTGTATTTGCCTATGTCGATAACATCATCATCTTGCAACAAATGCTTTTTGACTGGCTGACCATTGACCATGGTGCCATTGGTACTGCCCAGGTCAAGAACAAAAGAACCATTCGAAGAAGTATCAATTGCGGCATGCTGGCCGCTCACCGTCAGATGATCGATCACGATGTCATTGCTGGGGCGCCGTCCTATCGTCAGGCGTGATTTGCTGATAGTGATTTCTTGCTGAACCAGACCATTAAAGGTGACGATAATTTTCGCCATAAATCTCTCATCAATTCATAAGCCCCGGACTACCGGGTAAATGTTCTTTGCAACCAGGACTGGTTTTTTTCACCAACCAGACGAAACAAGACGACAGAAATATTATCCAGCCCCCCCCTGTCCTTTGCCCTGTCTATCAGTGCTTCGGCACAACGATCAAGATCAGTGCCATACATCCTGATCAGACTCTGGATTTCATCATGCTCCAACATATCGGTCAATCCATCCGAGCACATCAGATACAAATCTTCTTCTTCGGTATGGTGAGTATGCAACTCGGTATGCACCTCATCAAGCGTACCGACAGCCCGGGTAATCAGGTTCTTGATGGAAGAAAAACGCGCATCTTCTTCCGATATCAGACCGGCATTGATTTGCTCCTGCAACACCGAATGGTCCTGGGTCAGACGGCTTAATATACCATCACGAAAGCGATAAGCACGTGAATCACCCACATGAGCAAGCAAGAGCTTGTCCTGCAAACAACATGCCACCACCACTGTGGTGCCCATGCCTGAGCATTCTGGATTGGTTTGCGCTGCGTACAGCACGTTACGGTTGGCCAGTTCGACAGACTCGGTAATCCAGCGCGCCATCGCCAAAGGCCTGGGGCCCATGGAAGGGAACCAGATGGCATCCATCTTACTGCATAAATATTCTGCAATGATTTGCGCCGTCATGGCGCTGGCGACTTCACCGGCATTGTAACCACCCATGCCATCGGCCAGAATGGCGCAGCCGTAGTCTGCACAAACGATGATGGCATCTTCGTTGTGCGACCTGACTAAGCCCGTATCAGACAGGGCGGCAAATTCTAGAACACGCTGGTATGGCATCAATAAACGCTGGGAATTATTCTGAGTGTATAAATTTATAATATTTTACGCAGATTTTATTGGCTAAATTTTAAACCTGTATTCATAGGCTAGTTTCATTAACCGCTTGCCCTGCTTTTTATTCTGTTTTTTATTTTGCTTCGTTTTAGCTAGTGCCTGCAGTTCACGATGAATTCAATCACAATTCAATCACAATTCAATTGTGAACTGTGCATCATGCTGAAGCTTAACATTAAGGAAATCTATTTGCACGGATATCCACCATAAACCCGGCCATAAACAAAAAAGAGTCGCAAAATTTGCGACTCTTTTTCTTGCTAAGTAGCTTTTAAGCGCTTAACTTACAGCATTGCTTTCAACAAACGCGCCATTTCTGACGGGTTTTTAGTGGCTTTGATGCCGCATTCTTCCATGATGTCGAGCTTGGCTTGTGCAGTATCAGCACCACCAGAGATCAGCGCGCCAGCATGGCCCATGCGTTTGCCCGGAGGCGCAGTCACACCGGCGATGAAGCCAACAACTGGCTTCTTCATGTTGTCGCGTACCCAGTAAGAAGCATTCGCTTCGTCCGGACCGCCGATTTCACCGATCATGATGACCGCATCAGTATCTGGATCATCATTGAACATCTTCATGATGTCGATGTGTTTCAGACCATTGATAGGATCACCACCAATACCAACAGCAGAAGACTGGCCCAGACCCAGTGCAGTCAATTGACCCACTGCTTCATAAGTCAAAGTACCGGAACGGGAAACCACGCCGATACGACCTTTACGGTGGATATGGCCTGGCATGATGCCGATCTTGATTTCGTCTGGAGTAATCAGACCTGGGCAGTTAGGGCCGAGCAATTTTGTTTTGCTGCCGGATTTTGCCATGCGGTCTTTCAACATCATCATGTCACGGACAGGGATGCCTTCAGTAATGCAAATTGCCAGGTCCAGGTCAGCTTCAACGGCTTCCCAGATGGCAGCGGCTGCGCCTGCTGGTGGAACGTAGATAACAGAAACTGTCGCGCCAGTAGCTGCTTTAGCTTCAGATACGTTAGCAAAAATCGGGATGCCTTCGAAATCTTCGCCAGCTTTTTTCGGGTTCACGCCAGCGACGAAACAGTTTTTACCGTTTGCGTAGTCGCGGCACATGCGAGTATGGAACTGGCCAGTTTTGCCAGTGATACCTTGGGTGATGACTTTAGTGTCTTTATTGATCAGGATGGACATATCTGTTCCTTGCGATTATTAAGCTTGAGCTGCAGCAGCTGCAACAACCTTCTGTGCTGCTTCTTCCATCGTGTCAGCCGCGATGATAGGCAGGCCAGAGTCAGCCAGCATCTTCTTGCCGATGTCTTCGTTAGTACCCTTCATACGCACAACCAGTGGTACTTGCAGGGAAACTGCCTTGGATGCAGTGATCACGCCTTCAGCGATCACGTCACAACGCATGATGCCGCCGAAAATGTTGACCAGGATGGCTTTCAGGCCTGGGTTTTTCAACATGATCTTGAAGGCTTCAGTTACTTTTTCTGCCGTCGCGCCACCACCTACGTCGAGGAAGTTGGCTGGTTCGCCGCCGAACAGTTTGATCGTGTCCATGGTTGCCATCGCCAGACCAGCACCGTTGACCAGGCAACCGATATTGCCGTCGAGGGAGATGTAAGCCAGGTCAAATTTGGAGGCTTCGATTTCAGCTGGATCTTCTTCATCCAGATCGCGGTAAGCCACGATTTCTGGTTGACGGAACAAGGCATTCGCGTCGAAGTTGAATTTTGCATCCAGTGCGATCACTTTGCCGGAGCCAGTCAGGATCAAAGGATTGATCTCAGCCAGGGAGCAGTCAGTTTCCATGAAGGCTTTGTACAAACCTTGCAATTGAACGCGCGCATCAGCGATAGAGCCTTCAGGTACACCGATTTTACGGGAGATGTCGTCAGCTTCAGCATCTTGCAAGCCAGCAGTCGGGTCGATTGCCAGGTTGTGGATCAGTTCTGGATGTTTTTCTGCCACTTCTTCAATATCCATACCGCCTTCGCTGGAGGCCATCAAGACCACGCGCTGGCTGATACGGTCAGTGACCATACTGACATACAGTTCTTTTTTGATATCTGCGCCTTCTTCGATCAGCAGGCGACGAACCTTTTGACCTTCAGCACTGGTCTGATGCGTGACCAGTTGCATGCCCAGAATCGCGTCAGCGTATTCACGCACTTGTTCCAGGGATTTAGCGACTTTCACGCCACCACCCTTGCCACGGCCACCGGCGTGGATCTGTGCTTTAACAACCCAGACTGGTCCGCCCAGCGTTTCAGCCGCTTTGACAGCTTCGTCAACAGACAGGCATGGAATACCGCGTGGTACTGTCACTCCGAATTTACGGAGGATTTCTTTACCCTGATACTCATGAATTTTCATACGACTTCCCTTCAGACACTGAGGTATAAATAATTAAACAAACAAACTAGCTGGGTGATTTCGCGTCAGGCGATACTTTTGCCCAACGCGGGTAATATTGAACAACCGCCGGCCCATCTATGCGAAGAGCGTGACAGCGATCAAGTTGAAAAGGTTGTTGCGCCTGCTGACCATGATCTGTCGCACCATCGCGGGTATCGATCACATCCCCGGCAAAAGCCTGGACAGCAGCAGTGGGCAGAATTTGCGCCATTTCCGTCAGATGGGTGCAACCCTGCACACCAGCCATGCGTTCTTTGACGCCCTGGCGGAACTGTCTCATCAAATTCAAACCGATGAGTTTTTTATAATCTGGAGTAATGGCTTCGCAATAGCCAGGATAAGGTACGGCATCCGAAGACGCTTCCACATCCACAATCGTCATTTGCAGGTTGATGGTAATACGCAGGCTAAGGTCATGCAGTGCGCTGCCATTCGGGCGCACACCGGATGCGAGGGTGATGTCGCGGGGCTTATAGTCAGTGATACGGGCGTCAAGATCCCACAATCCGTCATCGCGCGCGAACGCTTCGATCTGGATAGTACGCGTGTGCTTTAAGGCGCGTCTGTTGGTTGACGAAGATAAGGGCATCATGCCTGCTGGCGGCTAAACCGGAATTACTGAATAAATAGCCACAATTGCGTGTCGTTACCGCAGCTTCTACGATAACAGCCGCTCCTGCGGCCCTGCAAAAAAACCAGCAGAGTTTAGCACAGACCAGCCGTGAACTCATCATATGACTACAATTTAAGCAGTTTTCTGAGTATGCTTATGCAAAAATCTAAGCAGAAAATTAAGTTTTTTGTGGTTTGGCAAAAGAAAACCGGGTGATTATCAGATAAATGTCTTTCCTTACAATATCGATATGTACTTGGAAGCAGTGCTCATTCAAATCGAAAATGAATGTCTATTTCAAAGTTCAGACCAAAGTTTTTGCTTTGCAGCTAAGCACTGGGTTCACCAGGCTGCGCTTTATCAGCTTCGTAGCTTAGTACCGCGCCTCGTCAGACTACGCTCCGTCAACCCAACACCTGGCGTTTATAAACACTTACAAAGTTTCGAGGCCAAGTATCGGACTGACAAAGGCCAAGCTTTCGAAGGTCGGTGCTGGACTCACCTGCACCTGCGGCTTATCAAGCTCACGTCTCAGCCTCAATAGAAAAAGTACCCTCCACTTCGTCATTCCTGCGCAGGCAGGAATCCATCGTATTAACAACTTTAGAGCCAAATCTGCCGCAATCTTGTTCACGATTCTTGAGTTTATACAAATAAGTCAAGAACAAACAAAATCAAGCAACGCCGCTAGGCCCCAGTCTGCGCTGCGCCATTGCTGAAGTGTGCGTTTACTCTATATTTACTCCACATCCTCATCCCGCGGCACTCGCATCGCCGCTTGTGTCGCCCGGCTGGAAAACCCCCTCTGCTGCAAAAATGCCGCCTGCTTCATTTTTTCCTGATGATCTTGTGGCGCGTGCCGGAACTTCCTGTGCAAGACCTGCACCGCTCTCTCTACTTCAGACTCTTTCAGCTCTTCCTTGACGTTTTCTATATCCTGCGCATCCAGTCCATGGCTTTGCAACTCCGCCAAAATGCGGTTATTGCCAAACCTCGCCTGCCGCCGGTTCACCAGCGATTCAGAAAAGCGCTCGCCAGACAAATACTTGGCCGCCTCCAGAAAATCCAGTACGGCAGCTACATCATCGCCCTCTTCCGCATAGCGTGCCAGCTTGCGTTCCAGCTCCATGCGGCTATGCTCACGCATGGATAAATAACGCAGGGCGCGCGCTTTCAGGCTGATGGTAGGTTTTTTCATACTTTAAAAGCAAAAATGCCGGTTGGCAGCTACCAACCGGCATGATACAAAACTATGGTGCTGACAGTACTACAACTTAGGCTTCAGCTCAGTGCTTCAGCTTATTCAGCCGTTGCCGCCGACGGCATCAACAAAGGCACGCCCAGATGCAAGCGCACTTTGTTTTCAATTTCAAATGACAGCTCAGGACGCTCTTTCAGATAAGTACGTGCATTGTCCTTACCCTGACCGATACGCTCACCGTTATAGCTATACCAGGCACCAGCTTTTTCTATGATTTTGGCATCCGCCGCCAGATCCAGAATCTCACCTTCGCGTGAAGTACCTTCACCATACATGATGTCAAAGTGTGCTTCCTTGAATGGTGGCGCCACCTTGTTCTTGACAACCTTGACCTTGGTTTCATTACCCACCACTTCATCACCCGACTTGATAGAGCCAGTGCGGCGGATATCGAGACGCACGGAAGCATAAAACTTCAACGCATTACCGCCTGTCGTGGTTTCAGGGCTGCCAAACATGACACCAATTTTCATACGGATCTGGTTAATAAAGATCACCAGGGTATTGGTACGCTTGATACTGCCCGTCAGCTTACGTAAAGCCTGGGACATCAGACGTGCTTGCAGACCAGGCAAAGAATCACCCATGTCGCCTTCAATCTCGGCACGTGGCGTCAATGCCGCGACCGAGTCAATGACTACCAGATCGACGCTACCAGAACGCACCAGCGCATCGGTAATTTCCAGCGCTTGCTCACCTGTATCAGGCTGTGAAATCAGCAAATCAGACAGATTCACACCCAGTTTTTGAGCGTAACCAACGTCCAGCGCATGTTCAGCATCGATAAATGCACAAGTACCGCCCAGCTTTTGCATTTCAGCAATCGCTTGTAGCGTCAATGTGGTTTTACCAGAAGATTCAGGACCATAAATCTCAACCACGCGGCCACGTGGCAAGCCACCGACGCCCAGCGCGATATCCAGCCCCAGAGAGCCAGTAGAAACAACCTGCACCTCTTCCACCACTTCACCGTCGGCCATGCGCATGACCGAACCTTTACCAAACTGCTTTTCTATCTGTGCCAGCGCTGCTGCAAGTGCCTTTGCTTTTTCTGAGGCATTTTCTGGTTTCTTATCGTCCATACATTCTTTCATTCAATAAGCGGCGGGTGGAAAAGGAATACAGGCTTAATTTCCTGCGATTTGCAGTACTGTATAAAAAAACAGTGATTTATGCAAGCGACTTTTTGCATAGATTGTTGAACAGAGGATTTTACAGCGAAGTGTTGGCAATCATCTAATTATTATTCGTTTAACAAAATTTATCGAAATTCATTTAAGTCTGAACTTTGTTCATTTAACTCTGAACTCTTGCGGATAATGATGCGTTAAATATTGCGCCATCCAAGATCTTGTTTGTTGGAGACACGCTGCTGGCTGATTATATCGGCCCCCAAAGCATTGGTATGTGCAGCGTGCATTTAAACCGGAAAAATACTCCTTCGACAAATTCTACGATTAATTCGTTGGCAGAATTAGTGGAGAATTAAACACATTACAAATGCTAATTTGGATTCCGCAAAGCTGCTTCCCGCGCTTCTGGCATAAAAACACCATTCTTGACAACACTGGCGTAGCGCCAGATAATTTTCCGGGAAGAAGACAAAACGCGTATCGTATTCACTTTATCATCAGATAAATTTCTAATGCCTCGTCGTCTCCTCGTTTCCTTGCTCACCACCGGCATCATTCACGCACAAAAGGAAGCAGCCGCACAGGCTGATACCACGCCGGTGGCCAAAGAATCTGCAGCGGCAGTCGCGCCAAAAGATGCAGCGCCAGCGACGCCGTCGGTTGAAATCCGCGGTGCTGTCGATGCGATACGCCGCAACGAAACCGCCACCAAGATCGTCGTCACCAATGAAGAGCTGGTCAAATACGGAGACCAGAACGTGCTCGACGCGATGAAGCGCCTGCCCGGCGTGACTGTGCAAGGCACCAGTGTGCGCATGCGCGGTCTTGGCAATGGCTACACGCAGGTTCTGGTCAATGGTGAGCGCCCGTCGGCTGGCTTCTCGCTCGATACGCTGGCACCAGACATGGTGGAGCGGGTAGAGATCGTGCGCGCTGCCACTGCCGAATTCAGCACTCAGGCGATCGCTGGTACCATCAACATCGTGCTCAAAAGGGCAGTTGCCAAGGATAGCAGCGAAGTGAAGGTGCTCGTTGGTGGTGCCCATGGTCAGCGCAATGCCAGCACCAATCTATCAACCTCGGACCGCGCGGACAAGCTGTCCTATACGCTTGATGCCAACTTGAATTTCAACCGGAATATCAATCCGTCGTACAGCACCGTTGAGGCCCACGCTGCCAATGGTGCACTGACCGAAAAGCGCAACACGACCTCAGTCAACACCAGTCAAGTCGAGGGCATCAATCTCAATAGTCGCTTGAACTGGCAACTCAAAGGGGAAGACAGCTTTACCTGGCAAACCTTTGCCAGCCAAGGCTACTTCAAAGGCAACAACGACGACCGCACCACGACTTTGACGGAACCGGCCTATCCTTATCCTTTGCTGGTGGCTAACTTCGACGGCATGTTCCGCTACCTGCGCAGCGATATGAACTGGGTGGCCAAGTTCATCGACGGTGGCACGCTCGATGCCAAGCTGGGCATCTCCAGTTCGGACAATGAGCGCTTCGTCGGCCGCCGGGGTCGCGACACGGCCAATGCCCTCGTGCTTGACCGCGACTACACCACGCGCGGTAAGGACCGTGGCATAAGCACTACTGGTAAATACACGGCACCCTGGTTCAGCGGCCACTCGATCGCGTTTGGCTGGGACTTCGGCTACGCCAAATATCATGAAAACGAAGTTCAGGATGACGCGCCGTTGCCCGGCCAGGTGCAGCTAGACTTCAACAATAACTACGGCGCGACTATCACCCGCCTCGCTGCGTTTGCGCAGGACGAGTGGGACATTACCAAGAACTTGTCGCTGTACCTCGGCGCACGATGGGAAGGCGTGCGCACTCATGCAACGGCCATTGGCATTGATTCGGACTCGCATCTGTCGGTGTTGAGCCCACTGATGCAGGCCCTGTACAAGATCCCTGACCACAAAGGTGACCAGCTGCGTTTCGCGATGACCAAGACCTACAAGTCACCGGGATTGTGGCAACTGGTGCCACGCCATTTCTACAATTCGTTCAACACCGCTGTCTCACCTGACTCTAGCGGCAATCCGAACCTCAAACCTGAACTGGCACTGGGCATCGATGCTGCCTTCGAGCACTACTGGTCCGAAGGCGCATTGCTGTCGGTTGCGGTATCGTCACGCGAGATCGAAGGTTTAATCCGCAATGAAGTGCGTCTCGTCGGCGACCGCTATGTCTCAGCACCGTACAACCAGGGCAAGGCCCACGTCAAGGGTCTGGAACTGGAAGCAAAATTCCCGCTCAAGGCCGTGATGAAGGATGCGCCTAACGTTGACGTGCGCGCCAGCATCAGCCGCAACTGGTCTACCGTCGATGGCGTGCCAGGCCCAGGTAGTCGCCTCGATAACCAGCCGCGCCTCTCGGCCAACTTTGGCGCTGACATCAAGCTTGGTCAATGGAATGGCGGCGCCAGCTTCTCGTATGTGGAAGGTTCATGGTCCCGTACCTCGTTGACCGATTCGCGCTTCAATTCCTCGCGACGCGATCTCGAAGCCTACCTGCTATACAAGTTCACGCCTAAGATCCAGTTGCGGATCACAGCGCGCGACCTGCTGCGCCCTGACAATGTGAGTAAATTGCGCTTCGATGGTCCGGAAGGCAACTACGACAGCATGACGACCAGCCCAGTGCGTCCGGGCTGGCGCATTACCTATGAGCACAAGCTGTAAGGAGCAGGATGGCAATGCGATAAGTTGCCCAAATAGGAACGCGTCTATCAAAGTCAAGGCCTGTCCATAGCATGCGGGGCTTTAGTATTACTTTTGGCGAAGGTCACGCAATTTTTACCCGAAAAGTAAAAAAATGCAGTAGCTAACTGGTCAGTATGAATTCTCGGGAGATTCACAAGCCACCCTCACCTTCATTCAGATCACAACCACTTACGCAAACCAATTTAAACCTTTGGTAAAAAAAATTTTGTTCGACTTGCCACGTTGAGCTGGAGTTTATTGGGATAGAACAAACATGCGGTACATTTGATAATTCTCCCCTGGGAAATATATATCTCTATTTTTTTACGAAAATAGCTTTGACAGATGCAATACATGGCACGATTTTGTATCAATCATAAATTCTAATGTCCTTTACAAGATAACAAGAGACAACATATTTAGTAAAAACGACCAAAAGATTTGAATAAAATTGGGGAAGTCGAAAAGTTCAGAGTTGGCTGAACGAAACCCATGAAAGTTCAGAGTTAAACGGATATTGACACTTAGCGCTGAATTCTTTGACCTGAAGAAATTTACTCGCCAGGTGCCGCACTGTATTGCGAGAGGTGCCCAGTCAGTCGTCTGGTAATCTCAAGTCATAGAAGATGGTCACGAATGTGCCAGTGTCAGTAATACCAGATAAGGCACAGAGATCACACCTGCCCCCGACTTATCAAGATAGATAGGATAATTTGCCAGACGTTGATCAGAATCGATCAGGCAAAGCGAGCCAAATTTCAATATAAATCAGCGGAAAAATAAATTAACCAATACGCTTCACTCCGCAAATGCCGCAATCGCGCTGCGACTGGATGCAGCTTGTTTTGCCTTGTACATGGCGATGTCAGCTTCCTTCAGGAACTGTTCGGCATTCGCCAGGGAATCGTAAAGGCTAATACCGATGCTCGTTGACATCATGATCGTAGAACCGGGTAAAGGTACATCCAGCGTTGTGACAATTTTTTTGGCTAAAACCTGGGCATGTTCCAATACCCGCACCCCCTCGGCAAGCACCACAAATTCATCTCCGCCAAGGCGGGCCATGGTGTCGTTCTCGCGTAAACAGCCAGAAACTCTTTTCGCAAATTCTTTTAGTACCTGATCCCCGGCGTCATGTCCGTTAGTGTCATTGATTTTTTTGAAGCCGTTCAAGTCCATAAACAATAAAGCCAGGCCATTGTTTTGTCGTAGCTGACGGACTATCGCCTGATGCAAGACTTCCATAAAATGCCGGCGGTTCGGGAGCCCGGTCAAGCCATCTGACAAGGCCATTTCATTGAGCGTCTCTTCCCATTTTTTACGTTCGGAAATATCGTGCAAAAACGCCGTGAATTCGAGTCGGCCTGCGATATTATTCACGTTCAGGCTGACCTCGACGGAAATTTCTTTACCCTCCCTGTCCACAGCGAGAAATTCCCGTCGCGCAGTCGTTGCTGCTTTTTCACTATTATCGAGATGCGTCAGGATATTGACGAAGGAATTTCTAAAAACAGGTGGCACGATCAGGTCGGCAATATTGCGCCCCATGGCCTCATGACTGGTCCAGCCGAACAGGGATTCGGAAGACCGATTCCATTGTGTGACGACCCCAAGATTGTCTATCGATATCACAGCATCATTGGCATGTTCCAAAATGGTGCGTATACGTTCTTCACTCGTGCGTAGTTGAGCCTGCACACGCAGCATCTCGTCAAAAGCGACTTGCTTGCCGAGCGCGGCCCCCAGGGCTGCTCCCATGAGTTCCAGCGTTTGCAAGTCTTCTTCATCAAATCCGCATGCCTGTTCTGACATGACTTTCAGAACACCAACTGGCAAGCCTCTTTCAAAAAGCGGCGTGCATATCATGGAACGAACACCGACTTTTTTGCAGGCATTTGCATCGACACGTGGATCGGTTTCTGCATCATCACATTGCAGGATTCTTGCGCTACTGACGCATAAGCCAGACAAGCTATTCGCTCTCAGCAGACGCAGGCCAACATGCTGGGATATTGTACCGCTGGCAGAGCGATACACCATATAATCGCCATCGACCAGTTCAACTACCGCGCCTTTGGCTTCTGTCAATTCTTGCAATGTGTTTACAACAAGCTGCATGAATGCCGCAAGATCCAGATCTGCCTGGGCGAGCAGTGATTGTGTCGCGATGATGCGCTCTAAGCGGTCAAGTTGTCTTTTATTCTTTTTCATCTTCAGATACCAGGCAGTTTTCCAGGTTCCATTTATTTTAGGGTATTTCTGAGAGCATCCATTTTCAATATAGAGCGGGATCATCAGTTTTTTGTTAATTATTGCTGCTTGAGCTTCAAGGAATTTTTAAAATCTTCTATAAGCACTTCCTTGACTTCTATCGTGCTATCAAAACAGAAACTACTTGCTTCCTTAACTGCTTCATCTCGAATATTGCACCGGCATTTTACTGCTCTTTTCATTACTGAATTGCTCTTATAAAAACAATGTTGTGCAGGGCTGATTGACAAGTGAACATTGGTTACCAATTGTAGGTTTTGGTAACAAAAAATCATTAAGATTGTGAATAAGTACTAAATCTGCCAGCATTTGCTTTATTTTCCAACATGGCAAGGCCTTGCCTGTTCCACCTGGAAGCCCTCTTTCAAAAGGTGCAAGTGATGTACACAATTCGCAAGTCTGGATGGACGTCCTGGGTGCTGCAAGCCAGCTTGGTCACTTTGTTAAGTGCATGCGGCGGTACAAACAATAGCGCAGGTTCAAGCTCCCCGCAGGCACTCACATCAGGCCCGCCACCAGTGAGCACGGACAACTCCTCTCTGGTTAATACACAGACGCAGACAACGAACACTGCAAACACAATAGTGAGCCCAGCCCCGGTAAAAGCGACGGTAGCCAGCAGCAGCCTTGCGCCGCAAGTCTTATATACCGATACATTAAGCGCGCCGACCACAGGTGGAGAAAACAACCTGGGTGGCTACCTTTCTATTTTTGGTAAAAATTTTGGTTCTGCGAATGACCTGGGTACGAATACCAGGGTGTATATCAACGACAAGGAAGTTGCCAATTATCGCTACCTGGGAAACGCAAAATCCAGCAGCAAGACAGGATTGCAGCAAATCACTGTACAGCTAGGCTCACTAGGTGGTGCAGCTGCGGGCGGCGCACTGCCTGTCAAAGTCGTCTCTAACGGCGCAGCCTCGAATACGGACAATAGCTTTACGCCTAGTTCTGGCCGGGTACTTTTCGTTTCACTATCTGGCTCGGATACCAGCGCAGTAGCCAATAATATTGCCAAACCCTGGCGCTCATTGCAAAACATGAGCACCTTGAAAGGTGCCTACTTTGCCATGCAGGCGGGTGACCAGGTCGTCATACGCGGCGGTGCCTGGCATGACACCAATGGTCAGGATAAAACCTGGATGCGCTTTGGCAGCGGCATCTATGCCAGGAACGGCAGCCCCTCGGCCTGGATACACGTCACCGCCTATCCTGGACCTGTCAACGGCAATGCCATAGAAGATGTCCACTATACGACGCCAGCCGGTGCATCTGGCGGCATCGCCGGTCCCTGGTCGGCCATCGCGGGTACGACAGGTGAGTACATCTCGGTATCCAATTTGAGGATGGATGTGGCTGGCGGTGCCAGCCGTGATGCTGCGCCTGTCAACTTCCAATACACCGCGGGCCCATGGCGTGTCGTCAACAATGAGCTGGGCCCCTGGGTTGCAGGCAGCTCTGTCACACTCAATGCCGCAGGTGTGTCTGGCCACGGTAACGGCAACAAGGTTTTAGGTAACAACATCCATGATATTGCTGGCACAACTGAGCTGCAAAACCATGGCATCTACGCAGACACCACGGCGCAGAACTGGGAAGTTGCCTATAACTGGATACACAATATCACCGGCGGCTCGGCTATACAGTTCAATGACAACGAAGGTGGTGCAGGTTCCTACACCCTGCCTCACGGCGGCATCTGGCAGGGTTTTACCGGCATACGCATACATCATAACTGGCTGGAAAACGCCGCGAAATACGGCATCAATTTCAATGACCAGGGCAGTACCCACAAGGGCACGTATGAAGCCCAGAGCTGGAACAATGTCATCACCGGCACCAAGCTCTACCCTATACGCATCAACTCAACCGCCACGACGCAAAACATGTGGTTTGCCTACAATACGGTATATAACGCCATGACCGGCGCTTCTGGAAATAAAGCCTACATCATGGATGAAGGCTTTGGCAGTGGTGCAGGCATACGCAACAAGTTCTACAATAATATTTTTGCCTTCGGCCCTGACACCCAGCCGGGCACGACCTGGCTGATTGATTACAGTACACCATCAACCACCACCAGCTACGACTTCAAACAGAACCTGTATTTCAGCAACGGGCAAATCACGCCATTGCCAGGCACACTGGGCGACAACCTGGCCATCTCTGGCAACCCACAGTTCAAGAATGCAGCGGCAGCCAACTACACTTTGCTGCCGACCAGCCCAGCGGTGGACTCAGCCACTCAGCCTGGTATTTTTGCCGTCAATGATGACATCAACAATACCCTGCGCCCGCAAGGCATGAGCAAGGACATCGGTGCTTTCGAGCTGAGCGGCGCGGTGATACCTAGCCCGACTCCTGTGAATGGCATGTGCGGCGCAGCTAACGGGCAGTCGTTCAGCGCGGCACCTAGCAGCCAGCTTTGTTCCTCAGGCATCGCCTCATTAGTGTCATTTACTGGTAATGGCTGGGCCTGGAGCTGTGCTGGCAGCAATGGTGGCACAACGGCAAGCTGCAGTGCCAACCTGGTGAGCAACCCTGACCCATCCACCTCGCCCAGCGTGCGCCAGCAATACTCGGGGGTGATCACGGCAGGAACCAGCAAGCATCAATTATCCAGCGCTGTGTCAGCAGGTAACTGGATACTGGTGACCGTGGGCGTGAACAATAATGCGCTGGGTGTATCTGGCACCTTGTCCGACAATCAGGGGCATGCCGATATCAATTCTTTCACCCCGCTGGGCCGTATCTATGTCGATGGAATGGGGACTGATCTGTATGCAGCAAAGACCACCACATCCGGTGTCTACACCCTGACCGTTGGCATCCCCAACCAGGGCAGCATACATATGGTGGAAATCCAGAATGCAGATGCACTTACTTTGTTGGATGTGCCGACAGAAACCAGTTCAGGCCCACGCTTTGCATCTACGGCCCTGTCTTCACAAACACAAGTCAGCACCAAAGCCAATGATCTGGTGCTTGCACTGGTTGACCTGGGCATAGGCAATGCCATCCCATTCAGCCCGAACGGCACCTGGCAACTGGTGAGCCCCGAGGCAGGCACCTACATCACTTCGCGCATCTATGAACAGCGCCCTAATGCCACTGGCAGCTTTGGTATTTCCGGCACGGTAGGTGGTAGCGGTGCCGGCTACCCGGGCTGGGAAACCGTGCTCATCGTGGTCAAAGGACAGTAGTTATTGCGTAGTTATTGTTATCTGGGCAGCACCGGGATATACAGAAATTGCCGTCACAATTTTTACAAGAAAATCTGACGTAAAAATGATCACGGCCAGATGATCGCTTTTAAAAAACCGCCCTTGCCAGGGCGGTTTTGCATTGGTTTTGATTAAATGCAATCAGGTGAATGCAAAGGCCCGAGCTCATCACTGCCGTCTATGTTAGTGGATAGATGAATGGCTATCCCCGTAAAACCGTACCATCGCCATACTCGTCTATCGCGGGGTCGAGATTTTGCGGTGAATGAAGAATCGCCGGGCCTCTGGAACAGGCTTGCCGTGTCAGATATTCTGTCAATCCTTCAGCCAGCACTGCGGGTGGAATTGTCGCCTGCATTTCGTTCAACAACTCTTCGGTCGCCCTGACTATCCATTCCACGCTGCGGTATTTTGGCGAGACGATCTGGATGTTTTGGGAATCAGTCTGATCAAAAAAACCATGCTGCAATTTATGCCTGACATAAGAAAGTGCGGTGATGCCGGGGATGGTGCGCTGTTCCAGATAGGCTTGTTTGCCACTCTCATCATAACGGACGACGATATCCGGGAATTCATATCCCTCATCTTCCAGCAGCGCTTCGCTGACGATGTTTGGCAACAGCGGCCGGGCGTCTTCATGTCCCACCTCGAACAAAAGTATCTTCTTGAGCTTCTTCAGTTCTTTTTGTTCTTCCGTATCCGTCTTTTGAATGGCGATCGTCGGGAAGTACTCTCGGATGAAGGCATTGGATGTGCTGATCAGTTCATCCCTGCTTGTTTCTGGTCTATGCTGGAAAAACCGGTCGTCCATGTCCATCATCTTCCAGGCGTGGTTCAGGTCGTGGATGAGAAATTCCAGTGGAGATTGCCAAAATTCATCGACATACACAGGCTCGGTTGATACACCGATAAAATACACAGGCGTGCCGCGTATTTTCATGAGGTCAGTAGCAGAAATATTATCAAAAGTCGGGATGATGATGACTTCAGGAATCCTGTGCATCAGCGCTTCATAACGATACCAGTATTTCTTTTGAAAATGCGTACTCAGGTTTTTCTCTGTGCGGCATGCCACATCAAAAAAGCCAACTGCCTCAAACAGAATACGAAGCGTTGGCGCATACGGGCACATAGCACCATTCTGTATGGTGACATGATGGAATTTATGCAGCAACTGGTCCCGCATAAAGGAAAGTGCAGGATTATTGAGGCACTTCTCATCCATCGCCGGTAGCATCATCTGGCTACGGAAATAATCCACCACTGGCAACAATTCCATGACTGAGGTATCCAGACTGTTGTCATGCGACTCAAACCGCGTGCGCAATTCTTGGTATAAGTCGACCGGATTCCTGACCCATTCCCTTATCCATTCGTGATGAGAGATACCTTGCGTCCGGGTGAAATTTTTTGCCACCAATGCGGCGGCAATCTGCTTGTGATGACCAAAGGCGAATGCGCCTTCTTTTGCGTTTGGCGTTGTCATCACGCTCTCAGGCAACCACCTTCCCTGTATGCCTGCTGTGTCGGCAATTTCTACTAAAAACCCAATAGTGTCGACGATATGGCGCGGATCAGATGGGACGGCAATTTCTTTGAGATGGTCGCGATAGCCGTGCGTGACAGTCCTATCCATGTAGATGCGGGCTTGGTTTTTTGCCTGGTTTTTTGCTTCACCTTGCACAAAATAATATTTGCGCCCATCTGCTTCTGCAATCCCATATTCCGGCGCAATAGCGCCAAACACTTTGCTTCCCGTTACCCGCAGTGCCGCAAAAATATTGGCTGGAATGCCCAGACCATTGTGTTCATCGTCATCCTGCAACAAGCCACCTGGCAAAGCGATACCCTCAGGGAAAATCGTCCTGTCCAGCGTCAGAAATTCACGGCCACCTTGCCCGTCGCGCATCACCAGCACATCAACCGTCTTGCGCACCATGACGCCCTGATCTATGCGCTGTTTTGCCAGGGCTTGAAGCCGCTTATCCGACAACAAGGCTTGCACGGCAGCCGACTCACTGGCTAACTCCAGATATTTTGCGATGCAATCTTCCATGCCACTCTTGCGGGCCGGGTCACGCAGGCGATGGAACCAGTAAATCATGTACAGCAGCGATTCTGCATACAGTGTGGCTGGATAGTTTTGCGCATTGAGGCTGACCGCATAGTTATCCAGTATGGCAAGAACAAGATCCCTTGCGTTATCTGCTGACAAGTCGGGGAAGGAAGCTGAAGATTGGATGATCATTTCTGTAGACTCATTGTTATCCGGTAGCCCGGAGTTTGGTGCAGACATTATCATGCTTTCGCCTTTCGCAATGGCAGTAAACCACTCCTGAGGCATGCTGTCTATCCTGCTGTCGATCAAGCTATCTATCAGGCTGCCTGATCAACACTGGCGATGACGCAATTCAAAGCAGACTTTTTTGTCAAATCTTCGTAATACCAGTGATGCTAACAGGCACACTGGTCTGATCAAACATCATCAAAAAGCGCTAGCAAATTGGCTTTACAGTCTTATTGCGACAGTATTTTATTTCCGAAAACTAAGTGGTATCTAAGTGGCTAGATAATAGTAAAACCAGTTGACCACCGCATTGCTGACACACATGCTGAATCTCTGGGTGGCTGGTTTGCAATAAGAACGAGCATCTCAGGACTGCATTTTTTAGGAGTAAACACATTTTCTGAATTCACAAAATCATGGGGAGACGGCAATGAAAAATACAACTTTAAGAAACTTGATTCGAAACATGCTGCTGTGCGCGACCAGTGGTGGTTTGCTGGTGGCATGCGGTGGTGGCAGTGACAGTGCGGGCACAAGCCCGGCCAATACCACACCACAACCCCCGCCTGCTGTCGCTTCTACAGCTTGCTACGTCGCCTGGGATGCGGCAACGGCCTACAATGGCGGCGCGTTGGTCAGTGCGGGTGGCAATAATTATGTCGCGAACTGGTGGACGCACAATGAAAACCCTGCGACCAATAGCGGAGCCTCTGGCAGTGGCAAACCCTGGACGGGCAAAGGTGCATGTGATGCCACGCCAACGCCTACGCCTACGCCAACACCGACGCCCACTCCGACTCCAACGCCCACACCAACCCCGACACCTACGCCGACTCCCACACCAACTCCGACGCCAACACCTAACTGTTCTCCCTATGTCGCCGGCACTCAATATCTTGCTGGAAGAGTGGTCAGTAATGCAGGCGGCTACTATCGTTGCGATGTCGCGGGCTGGTGTTCGACCGGGGCATCGGCTTATGAGCCTGGTGTAGGCTGGGCCTGGACCAGCGCATGGACATCAGTCACTACCAATGCCTGCCCTACTCCAACACCGACGCCAACACCAACACCGACACCGACGCCCACGCCCACCCCTACCCCTACTCCTACTCCGACTCCGACTCCGACTCCGACTCCGACTCCGACTCCGACTCCGACTCCGACTCCGACTCCGACTCCGACTCCGACTCCGACACCGACACCGACTCCTACTCCCACTCCTACGCCAGTCCCCGGCCTGGCCAAACATGCGCTGGTAGGTTACTGGCATAATTTTACCAATCCCAGCGGTAATACCTATCCTATCGCGCAAGTCAGCAATGACTGGGATGTCATCGTCGTCTCGTTTGGTGACAATGCGGGTGGTGGCAATGTGAGCTTTACGCTGGACCCAGGTGCCGGTAGCGAAGCACAATTTATTGCGGATATCAAGACCAAGCAGGCGCAGGGAAAAAAAGTGGTGTTGTCACTGGGTGGCCAGAATGGTTCAGTCTCGGTAGGCTCTGATGCAGAAGCGACCAACTTCGCCAACAGCCTGTACGACATTATGAGCAAATATGGTTTTGATGGCATAGATCTTGACCTTGAAAACGGCGTCGCACAGGGTGCAGCTATCCAGACTTATCTGCCTGTCGCCGTCAAGAAACTGAAAGCCAAAGTGGGGGCAAACTTCTACCTGTCGATGGCACCGGAATGGGTGTATGTGGAAGGTGGCTTTACCTCCTACGGTTCTATCTGGGGTGCCTACATCCCCATCATCAATGCGCTGCGTGATGAGCTGACTATCCTGCATCCGCAGTATTACAATAATGGCGATATCTATACACCTTACCAGGCTGCGCCACTCAGGGCGGGGTCGGCAGACCAATTGGTGGGCACAGCAAAAATGCTGATTGAGGGCTTTACTTATGCTGGCAATACCTTTGCCGGTCTGCGCCCTGACCAGGTTGCTTTTGGTGTACCGTCTGGCCGTAGCTCTGCCAATTCCGGCTTTACCACTTCAGCAGATGTCAGTAATGCGCTGAACTGTTTAACCAGGCTTCTAAACTGCGGCAACATCGTCCCCAAACAAGCCTACCCTGGCTTCAGGGGAGTCATGACCTGGTCTATCAACTGGGATAAACATGATGGCTATAATTTCTCGGCACCGACCAAGGCTGTCTTGAAAACCTTGCCTTAGTGTTGAAATGCGCCGCCTGTTTGATAACGGGCGGCGTATGGATAGCTTATAAAAAAACTGCGCTCCGGCATACGCTGGAAGCGCAGTTTTCTTTTCTGCAGTTTTCTTGTAAGAGACACTTGATCAGAAGTCGTGATTAGCCGGGTAATTACTGAAGAAGTCATTATCCCAGCGAAAATTCGTCGCAGCGATAGTGACAGAAATATCCAGTGATTCCACGAAATGCCACCAGCCTACAGGCAGGAAGAGTATCTCACCAGGCTCCAGCACGCATTCAAGCACAGGCACATCCCGCATCTGGGGGAAGCGTGTCAGGTCAATATTTCGGCCATCCACCGGCGTAAAACAATGACGCTCATTTTGCAGCTTGGCGAGGTGACAGGGCGCGATAAGTTTGACGCGTTTTCGCCCCATGATCTGCATCATGAAATTATTGGTCAGGTCATGGTGGAAAGGCGTAATCGTCCCGGCCGGGCCAAACCAGAAAAAGCCTTGCTTGCCCTGATCTGTCTTCAGGTACTCTGGCAATGAGGGTACGTCTTCCCACAGTTCATTGAGTGTTTTACGGTTGCTGGAATCATTATTGGCAGTCATATACATGTCATTGCTATGGCCGTTTTTTTCCACCAAATCGACGTAGTCACCAAAGCGCATCTGGCGCTTGTGGACGATGCTGTTCATTTCATAATTGGCGTCGCTATTGCGGCCAAATTGCACTTCTACCTGACGCTCAGAAAAATGCTCACGCAACCAGGCCAGATTCCAGCGGCTGCGCGCCGGGCAATCGTCCAGCATGCCGGTAATGATGACGGGTCGATTTTGCTGGTAATAGTCATGCAAAAACTGTTCACCCGTTAACTGTTGTTTACGCTCCAGTGCAAGCGGCTCTATCTGGTCGAGTTTGGCAGTAATGGCCAACACCCAGTCACGCTTGTCCAGGCGGTTCTTGAGTCTTTGCACGCCTTGAAAATAAGGGCTGGACAAAGCCGCACTGATTTCCAACCTGGCTGTATGCAGACTGAAGGAATTTTGTTGCAAGACATTTTCCAGAGTGGCCGGATGCGCGCCGAGTAGCAGATTTTCTGCGATCCAGCGACGCCAGTCATCGCTCATGGACTGAGCTGTTTGACTTGCTGCTGCATGCAAACCAAGTTGTGCATTCATTTGCTTTCCTCTCACTAAAAAACTGCGGATGTGATTTTATACATCATCACATCCGCAGCCATTTACTTCAAGCCAGGATTAACGCCCTTTCCAGACTTCACTACCCAGGGCACCGCCAGCATCACCATCCAGTTCCCAGGTAAATGCGCCACGCAGGTTCTGGTCACGCACATACTTCATTTTAATGGCGATGACAGCCGGATCATCATAACTCCACCATTCGCCATTATTAGTCAACAGCATCAACTGCTTGGTCACTGGGTGCAGGGTGCGCGTACCGGTCTTGTTTTTCAAGACCTTGTAGTCTTCTATCCCTGCTTCATAGGTGGCCGCTGCTGGCCCACCTGTTGCCTGGTACAGGCCATTGCCATTTGGCCCGGCACTGACAGTTTTCCAGCCGCGCCCGTAGAACGGGATACCCAGCAAGATTTTATTGCGTGGCATACCGGCTGTGACCAGTGTCTGGATAGCGTCATCGCTATTGTACTTGGCAAGCACACCCGTAGATGGGTCTGCAGGGTCATGGTACAGCGGTGAATGGAAGTTGGTGGTATTCTCCCAACCGCCATGGAAGTCATAGGTCATGACATTCACCCAATCCATGTACTGGCTATACAAGGCAGGTTCGGTCTGGGCGATCTTTTCAGTGCCCGCACCTATCGCTGCAGTCAGCGCATAACGCTTGTTGTCGAGAGCCCCTTGCGCATCGAGTTGTGCACGGAATTCTGCCATCAACAAAGTGAAGTTATGCTTGTCATTGGCAGCATCCACCGTGTTGTATGGCTGCCCGCCACCACCTGGATATTCCCAGTCGATGTCGATGCCGTCAAACACGCCTTTTGCCGCACCAGGACCACCGCGTCCATCCTGCACAGGTAAATCACCTGCGATAAATTGCTTGACGCAAGACTTCGCCAATTGCTTGCGCAAGGCATCCGTCTTCGCTGCTGCCGAGAAGTATCTTGACCACGTCCAGCCACCGATTGAAATGAATACTTTCAGGTTTGGATGTGCCGCCTTGAGTAGTTTTAGTTGTGCAAAATTACCGGTGAGATTAGCATCCCAGGGTATGGTTTTGCCATCGACGGTGCGTGCAGGCTGGCGCTGATAATCGGCAAAGGCATCACCGCCAGTACCGGCATCGGCAGGCGGCGGGTTGTTATTACCCGTCTCTGTCCTGGTGACCATATCGCACTCATAGCCACCATTTTTTGCATACACATTGCCAAAGGCATAGTTAATGAAGGTCAGTTGATCAGCTACGCTGGTCTGCACGCCATTCACTGGCGTCTGCGTGGTGTGGATATCTGCCACTTCATAGGCGCGGCCATACACGCCCCATTGCGCAAAGTAGGAACCAACTTCGCGCCCGCCGACTGGCGTCGGCGTCGGTGTTGGTGTTGGTGTTGGCGTTGGCGTTG
>NZ_JBMPOT010000012.1:109011-246791 GCF_049340425.1 Undibacterium sp. JH2W
GGTGTTGGTGTTGGTGTTGGTGTTGGTGTTGGTGTTGGTGTTGGTGTTGGTGTTGGTGTTGGTGTTGGTGTTGGTGTTGGTGTTGGTGTTGGTGTTGGTGTTGGTGTTGGTGTTGGTGTTGGTGTTGGTGTTGGCGTTGGCGTTGGTGTTGGTGTTGGTGTTGGTGTTGGGCAGGCACTGACAGTCACAGAAGTCCAGGCACTGGTCCAGGCCCAGCCTACACCAGGCTCATAGGCAGAAGCACCGGATGAGCACCATCCCGCGACATCGCAGCGATAATAGCCACCTGCATTGCTGACGACATTACCTGCCAGATAACTGGTCTTCGCCACATAAGGTGCGCATCCTGTTGTGGGAGTTGGCGTTGGTGTCGGTGTAGGCGTAGGCGTAGGTGTTGGCGTCGGAGTTGGAGTCGGCGTCGGGGTCGGTGTGGGAGTTGGCGTAGGTGTTGGCGTAACCGCGCTTACTTCCCATGGCCCCCACTGATCCGCTCCCGGTACATTCCCTTGCGTCCACCACTTGGCCTTGTAGGTGATGCCCTGGTAGGTAACGCAATTGCCCTGGGTATAAATCTGGGTATTGCTCCAGACTGGGCAACTGCTGGGTACCTCTGCTGGCGGCATTGCCACATGCGCGCCTATCTTGGGTGTGTCTGTCAAATTGCTGGTGTTATTTCCACCGCCGCAGGCTGCCAGCATACCGCCGACCAGACTGAGCATGAGGTGATTAATGCGAATTCCAGTTCTATGTCTCATCCTATTCCCCCTGAACTGTTGATAGAGAAATGCCCCGATTCTGTGAGGTCATTTCGGGTTTGTGGTCTCATTTTTTTCCGAAACCGATTCCAAGATGTTGCTTAAATATGAGGCGGTCAAGTGGTTTTTTTTGAAACAAAATATTGTTACAAAAGAAGAGTCCAATTGAAGAAGCTGCAATTTGGAAAATAAAAACTGTGAGGCGTAGCGATGAAATTGGTATCAATAATTAGATACCTTAACAATACCAATAATTACAATTAGCCAAAGTGGTATTATCGCGAAAATGCAGCTATCAGATGGCAGGACTTATTTCTGCTCGCCGGAGAATTTGCAGGACTGAATAGATACGCAATTGAAGCTTGCCAATGAAAATCCAGCATTCACGAATGACAGGACAGGTTTTACCATGTGGAAAAAAACGCCCCCTCTTTTCGCCCTGCCTATGCTGACAATTAAAGTAACAAGGCCTAGCCTGGACCTTGCTGCGACCTTTGCTACGACCGTTGCTGCCAGTCTTGCTGCCACTCGCCCTGCTACTCATACTGTGACACAGGGATGCTTAAAAAATTTGACTGGCTTGGCACCAAATTCGACTTGCACAGCACAGAGTCAGATCGCTACGGCAGCTATACTGAGCTTGTTTACATCACCAGTTGCGGACATGCCTGCTCACTCATTTTTCTACTTGCTGCCTCATACCCTGGTCATTGCAAAGTCCCGGCTGCGCAGCGCCGCAAGGGGCGCAATTTGACTAGCCACATCGTCGATGAACAGAACAAGGCTCTCACAACAAGAGAGATACATGCCAGAAAAGGTATAGGTATTGCCGCTCACGTCATACAGGGAAACGGGCTGGAGGTAAGACGCATTCATGTACAGCACCCCTCACTCATCATCGTTGAGAAAGGCAGCAAATCTGTGCGGGCTGATCTTGGTGCCTGTGTTCAGGCAAAAGCCGGGCAAGCCATACTGCTTGGTGGAAATCAAACCCTTGATTTCACCAACCTGCTGGAAGCTGGCATGACTTATGAAGCACGCTGGCTGGTCTTTGATGTGACATTACTTGAAGACTCTTATTATCGCTGCCAGGCAGAAGCGCTGGAAGCCAGCAAGCAGAGTCAGGCACCGGTGCGCCTGATTCCAGAAGTCAGGGATAGTTTGCGCAGTGCCTTTGGGCGCGCATGGCATGCGCTGGTTAGCGGCAATGGTATCCCGGACGCGGTAGCGCGCCAGCGCGCTCTTGAGGTGCTGCACTGGCTGATGGAAGAAGGCATAGCACTGCGCAATCCCAAGCTGATCGAGAATGTGTCGCGCAAGGTAAGGGACTTGATTACCCAGTCTTTGGACTATGCATGGACGGCTGAACGTATCGCCAGGGAGTTGGCGCTGTCAGAAGCAACGCTCAGGCGCCGCCTTGCAGCAGAGGGCAATACGCTTACGGATTTGCTGGTGGATGTACGTATGGCAACAGCACTCACACTCTTGCAGGCAACAACACAGCCAGTATCTGCAATAGCACTAGCGCTTGGATACGAGTCACCGTCCCGCTTTGCAATCAGGTTCCGGCAGCGTTTTGGCTTCGCGCCGACCACTGTGCGTGGACATCAGCGTACGTGCTGAGTTTTCAACTTCTGTTTTTGACTTCCATAATCTCTCTAAAAAGATCATGATAACAATCCATCACCTCGGTCATTCACAATCTGAACGCATTATCTGGCTGTGCGAAGAACTAGGTCTCCCGTATAAACTGGTGCATTACAAGCGCGATGCTGTCACCAGGTTATCACCACCTGAATTAAAGGCCATGCACCCTCTTGGCGCAGCGCCACTGATTGAGGATGAGGGTCTGCTCCTGGCTGAATCAGCAGCAATCGTTGAATACATTATCACCAGACATGGCAATGGTCGCCTCAAGCCCGGCCCTGAGCACCCTGACTATACAGACTTTCTTTACTGGTTCCATTTTTCCAATGGCAATCTTCAGCCAGTGATGTTGCGCCTCATGACAGTGCGTAGCGCGAAACTGCCCATCGATCATCCTATGCAGACATCGGTACAGGACAGACTGGACAAGATCCTGCGTTCCATGGACACGCGCCTCGGCGATGTCCCCTATCTAGCAGGGCAAGAATTAAGTGCCGCCGATATCATGAGCATATTTTCCCTGACGACCATGCGCCTTTTCCAGCCTGTTGATCTTAGCCCCTATCATCAAATCCGCGCTTATTTGCAGCGCATAGGAGAGCGTCCTGCATATCGCAGCGCAATGTCCAAAGGCGACCCGGACCTGACGCCATTGCTGACCTGATCCTGATTGCTGGCTGGCTCGCTGGCTGGTGTCGGTGTCGGCGTCGGAGTTGGCGTGACCGTGCTTACTTCCCATGGCCCACACTGCTCCGTTCCCGGCACATTCCCTTGCGTCCACCACTTGGCCTGGTAAGTGATCCTCTGGTAGGTGACGCAATTGCCCTGAGTATAAATCTGGGTATTGCTCCAGATTGCGCGACTGATGCTGGGGCCCCCCTCCCAAATGCAAACCATGCCTCATCTTTCTATCGCTACACTGGTGCTTTCCAGTATCGATCTATCCATTGCTGATGCGTAGGCATCGCATCTGCGGCATGCAATAGTGTGGTGCGCATGCTTTCGACATAATCGGCCAGCTTGTCCTCGGGCATGTCATCGACGATGGGGTGATAGCCTTGCGGCAGGATGCGCTGGCCCAGCATGACCTGGACCCAGCTTGGCAGGGCGAAGAAATCTTCGCCGTTGCGGAAATAGCGGCCATCGTAGTGGAATAAATCGATGGCTACACGCAAGCTGTCTGGTATCTCCATGCTGCGGCAATGCTTCCAGAATGGTGTGTCGTCGCGTTCAGTTGCGTGATAGTGGAGGATAAGAAAATCGCGGATACGCTCGTATTCAGTCACAGATTCACGGTTGTAGCGTTCCGCCAGCAAGGGATTAAAATCGTTTTTGGGGAAAAGGCTCAGCAAGCGCGTGATGCCGGACTGGGCCAGGTAGATACTGGTCGACTCCAGTGGTTCGAGAAAGCCGCTGGCCAGCCCCAGTGCCACCACATTCTTGTTCCAGAACTTTTTGCGCATGCCGGTAGTGAAGCGTAACTGGCGCGGCTCAGCCAGCGCCTTGCCATCCAGATTGGCCAGCAGTGTCGCGGCAGCTTCGTCGTCACTGAGATGCTGGCTGGAATACACATAGCCATTGCCGACCCGGTGCTGCAGCGGTATGCGCCATTGCCAGCCTGCCGCACGTGCGGTGGCGCGCGTGTATGGGGTGATGGGGTCGACACTCTCGCTAGGCACTGCCAGGGCGCGATCACAGGGTAACCAGTGCGTCCAGTCGGCATAGCCGGTCTTGAGTGTCTGCTCGATCAAGAGCGCACTAAAGCCTGAGCAATCGATAAACAATTCGCCGTCAACGACTGCGCCGTTTTCCATCGTCAGCGATTCGATAAAACCGTCGCTGGCACGCTGGTTGACGCCAACGATCTTGCCTTCTATGCGTTGCACGCCGCGGCCTTCTGCCAGCTCGCGCAAATAGCGTGCATACAGGGTGGCATCGAAATGATAGGCATAGGCGATGTCGGCCAGTGGCGAATTGGGTGCGGCATTCTGGTCGCCAGGCGCGAACTTGCCGCGTGCTGCCATCACGGTCTGCGGTGAATAATCGCCTATCGGTGACGCGCGGCCAGACAGAAACAGCTTGAGCCAGAACTGATGAAACGGCAACGGCCCCAGCGAACGGCCAATAGCCCCAAAGCCGTGGATATAGCTGTCGCCTATGCGGCCCCAGTCATTAAATTGTATGCCTAGCTTGACGGTGCCCTGGGTGCGTTTGACGAACTCGGCTTCGTCTATGCCCAGCCATTGTCCATTGAATAGCCGGATGTGGGGGACGCTGGCCTCGCCAACGCCAACAATGCCGATTTCCTCGGACTCGATCAGGCGTATCGTCGCGCCCTTGCCCAGATAGGTGGCCAGGGCAGCGGCGGCCATCCAGCCCGCGCTGCCGCCACCGACGATAGTAATCTTGCTGATGCGCTTGTTCATTGTCATTGCGTCTCCCAGAAAAAACGGCAGTGGCCGCTTGGTCGGCCACTGCCTGTAAAGACACTCCCCGGCCTTGCGGCGCGAGGAGGTAGCGGGTTGGAACTTATAGATAAAAACTGATAGCTTAAAACTTATAATTCAGACCTACGTAGATAACACGACCAGCATAGCTGTTGGAGTAGAAACGGTCCTTGGTGTCATTGCCAAGGTGAGAGCTGGACTCTGCCCGGGTCAGGTTCAACACCGAAGCAGTCAGGCTGAGCTGCGCGTTATAGTTATATGCTGCGTTCAAATCCAGCTGGGTGTAGGGATCCTGATACACGTTCAAACCATTCACCAGTCCACCCACGACTTCACCACGACGGTTGTACGAAGCCCGCACCAGGTATTGATCATTGCTATAGAACACAGTGAGATTGGTCTGGTTCTTGGCGCTGCCTACCAGTGGCGACTTGCCGATTTCCTTGCCATCCGCCAGGGTGATGGCAGCCTGGTTGGTATTGTTATAGGTATAGTTGAACTGGAAGCCTATGCCGGATTTCAGCGTATGCTGCGCATACAATTCTATCCCCTGGGAGACGGCATCGCGACCACCAGCACTGGTTGAGTAGTTTTGCACGGTCACGGTGTTGCCACCAACGACCATGGGCATGCTCAGCACAACCGGCACGGCAAAGTTGCTGACGCTCTTGCGGAACAGGCCGGCACCCAGCACAGAGCCACGCTGGAAATACCATTCCAGGCCAAGGTCGAACTGGGTCGCCTTGTACGGTTCCAGCGCCTTGTTGCTACCCTGGCCAAACCAGCCCTGTTGGTCAGCACCACCGATCAGGCGACGGTCATTGACATATTCCTGGCTATAGTAATTCAAGCTGCCTGGCGAAGCGATGTCGCCATAGCCTGGCCGTGCCACTACCTTGGAAGCCGCTGCGCGCAACACCAAATTGTCACGGAGATCATAGGCCAGATTAAAGCTGGGCAATACATCAGTGTAGCTGCGATCCAGCGAGCTGACCACGAAGGAGGATTTGCGTCCTGTGCTTTCTGGCAGCGTGGTGTAGCCACTGACGCAACCGGAACCAGCCGGAGCACCAGCAGCAGGCAAGCCACCCGCCAGACATGGTGCTGGCGTACCATTGGCACCGTTGAAGAAATAATCGTTGTAGTAATCTACCTGGTCGGTGGAATCAGCATGCTGCTTGGTTTGCACCAGTCGCAGGCCGAAATTTCCGCGCAGGCGATCGGTCTTGATATTGGCTTGCAGATAAGCCGCAGAAATTTTCTCGTTGACGTTGTAGACGAAGTTGTCTTCGTTACGCGTCCGCATCTGGCCGTAAGTTTGGTTCAGGTAAGCGATATAGGCCGGGAAATTGATGGCCGGGAAGGCACTGGCGTTGAAGCCACCTGCAATATTGTCCAGCGATGTCGGGTACAAAAAGCCAGGCTGGAATTTGGACGCACTGGAATCGCAACCTGCCTGGTAGCGATTGTCGTAGTTGCTGCCATCTGTACCCTTGCAGGCCCAGTAATTATTGCCAGTGCTGCGATGCGTGCCACCGTCGCGGTACTTGGCACCGAACTGCAGGGAATCGAGCCAGTTGCCATCGGTATGCCAGGTAAAGTCAGCCTGAGCATACTTTTGCTCGGTACTGTTCTTGGTCCATGACGAGGAGGTTGAACCCAGGTCAATTTCGCCTATGCCTTTTTGCAAATTCGCCATCAGTTGCGGCGAGAAGTTCATGGTGGGCGTGCCTACCGTGCTCCAGGAACTGGCGTAGTTACCCAGTGTCCAGCTATTGTCGGCGTTTTGCATGCGCGGCTTGATCGGCATGGTGAATTGCATCTCGGGGCCACCGCTGGCCCAGGTACGGCCAAGCTTGAAAGTCGCGTCAACCGATGTGCCGCTCCATTCCGCTTCAAAATCGGCCGTCTGCGACAAAGAGCGTTCGCGGTTATAGCTGCCGGTGATTTGCGGTGTTGGTATGGTGCAGTCATCTGGGCCGAAACCGCCAGTGTTTTTGAGCCCACCTGCTGCCGCTGCATCGCCGCTGCAATAATAGGTCTTGCCAGCACGGGCGCTGTACTGGGCACCTGTGACGATAGTGCCGCTGCGGTCAAAAGTCAGCCCATCGAGCATGCGGCCACCGGGCCAGTTGCCATCGCCGTCATAGCGTGCCAGATTCCACTCAGGAATTTTCAGGGTATTGGTTTGTGAATTTTGTGACAGATCAAAACGGAAGTAATTGGCCGTCAGGTTCAGGTTGCGCACCGGCTTGAATTGCAGCGTCAATTGCCCGCCCTTGCGTTCACGTTCCTCAGTCTTGACATCGAGATTGACCGAAGTCGGCATCATGAAATTGCTATAGTACTTGCCGCTCTGATCGTAGAAGCCAGACTGGCCCCACCATTTGGAATTCAGGCCAGACGCTGCGCCATTGACATCAACGGCGGGATGGGTCTTGTAGTCATCGGCATACCACTGCCAGTTTTCTGTGCTGGCACCCATGGTGCGGGTGGTGCGTTTTTGCTGGGTATAACCGACCAGCACGCCCAGGCGATTGTCTTCATCATGCCAGGCATACTGGCCAGAGAATTGGCCATCGACTTTCTTGCTGGTATCGGCCCAGGTGCCTTCGGCAGAAACAAAGCCACTGTTGGATTTGACTTCCAGCGGGCGGCGCGTGCGCAGTATCACCGTGCCACCTATACCGCCTTCGTCGAGACGCGCTTCCGGCGTCTTGTAGAGCTCGGCACTGGAAAGCATATTCGATGGCATCAACATATAGTTGAATGAGCGTGTCGGGTCGCCGTTGGATTCTGCCGTGGCGATGTAGTTGCCGTTCAACTGGGTCAGCGTCAACTCGGACGACAAACCGCGAACACTGACATTCTTGCCCTCACCACCTTCACGATTAATGATCACGCCCGGCACGCGCTGCAATGCATCTGCGACGTTTTTATCAGGGAACTTGCCGACATCTTCAGCAGTGACGACTTCAACAATGGCGTTGGCGGCGCGCTTTTGATCCAGGCTTTTCTCGATCGCATAACGGTAGCCGGTCACGATTACCGAGGTGGGCTGGCCCGTGTCTGCCGATTTTTCTGCAGCCTTCTCGGCTGGCTTTGCAGCCGGATTTTCAGCGGTCACAGTTTGCGCGTGCGCGCTGGATAAGGCCAGCAGTGCAGCACCCACCGCCATGGCGATGGGCGTCACGCGGCAACGCCGATGGTGTGAAGCGGTATGGGTTCTGAAGCTCATGTATGTCTCCTGGTTGTGCCCAACGACGGGCTTTTTTATATGGCGCTGGCAGGGTTCTCTTCATTCGTGGAACAGACGGGTACCTTCCGCATCTGTTCGCTTTCCCGGTGAGCGTACAACGCAAACTGGTGAGAGTCCCGACGATTTACTAAACGACACAATTTGCATCTGCATGTCGTTGGGCATTGCATTGCACCCAGAGATGTTTATACAAAAGAAAATACGGCACTGAAACAAGATTTCAAAATTAGGCCGAAGTTTAGTTTGATTAGTAAACGCCGGTCACATGAGGGGTGTGGTGATTCCGCCACATTTAGCAGCCGCAAAAAGCGCGATTGCCTCAGCGCAGCCTCGTGCGCATGGACAAGTATCAAGCCAGGACAGGCAATGCGTCATCTGGGAAAAGAAATAGGGAGTCATCGTGACTCTGGTGTCTTACTCGTATGAGCTGCTTAAGACATGCAGATTTGCACGTATCTGTAAGCGCACCTGCACAGCGTTAGAAGACATGCCTGCGGGTGAATGAGTACTTCGAAAGAGCAGCTCTTTTGTTTAGTGAACTTTATAAACAAACATGCTTTTTGGTGATTCAATTGAAGTAAATAATTTGCCGCGATATAAATATCATCTAGAAAAAAGCCTGATGCAAACACAAAAATGGCAAAAAAACAGCGCCTTTGCGTTTATTAAACCTTGAATAAACAAGGGCATGGAGGCGATGAAGATGCAGCAAAAAACTGGCCTTCTTCATTTTGGTATGCGCAAGCACCTCTGGTCCCCGCACATTTATTTTGAATATGAGTCCTTGATGTTATTTCAACATCAAGGTGCCTGTCTTTCAGCTTGATTGGAGTCCCCCATGTCCTACCAGGTTTTAGCAGTTCTGACATTTTGCAGCACTATCTTCTGTGCCAACTCATTTGCAGTTGAGGCAAAAAAACCAGTTGAGCAAGCAGCTGAGCTGGCCATTATTCCCCAACCGGCCCAACAGCAATGGGGCCAAGGCAGTTTTAGCCTGTCTGCTAAAACCCGCTTGTACGCCAGTGATGCAGCAGCTTTGTCGAATGCAAATCTATTCAACGACAGACTGGAGCAGACGCAGGGGTTCAGGCTGGCCGTGCTGGCAGGACGGCCGGGCAAGGCTGATAGCAACTATTTGCTGTTAAAGACGGAAGCTCCTGTGCAAGGCCAGAAAAACCAGAATGAAGCCTATGCATTGAGCATCAATCCGCACGCCATCGCCTTAACTGGTTCGGCAGCCGGGCAATTCTATGGCATGCAAAGCTTGCTGCAAATGCTGCCTGCCGGGGCCAGCCAGCTGGCCCATTTGCGTAGCGTCAACGTACAAGACGCGCCTCGCTTTTCCTGGCGAGGCATGCATCTGGATGTGGGGCGGCATTTGGTGTCGGTAGAATTTATCAAGAAATTCCTCGACCAGATGGCGTTCTACAAGATGAATACTTTTCACTGGCATCTGACAGAAGACCAGGGATGGCGCATAGAAATAAAAGCTTATCCCAAACTGACCGAGGTCGGTGCCTGGCGCAAGGAAAGCACACTGGGTCGCCATGTAGAACCTTACATAGGCGATGGCAAAGCCTATGGCGGCTTCTACACCCAGGAGCAGATCAGGGAAGTGGTGGCCTATGCCGCAGCCCGCCATATCACGGTAGTGCCAGAAATAGAATTACCCGGCCATGCCCAGGCAGCTCTGGCGGCATACCCCGAGCTGGCCTGTACACCCGGGCCATTTGAAGTGGCGACCAACTGGGGGATATTTGAAGATATTTATTGCCCTAGCGAAGCCACTTTCGGTTTCCTGGAAAAGGTGCTGAGCGAAGTCATGGCTTTATTCCCCGGACAATATCTGCATATAGGGGGGGATGAAGTCCCCAAGGCACGCTGGAAAAACAGCGCGCTGGCGCAAGAGGTCATGCGCAGGGAAGGTCTCAAGAATGAAGAGGAATTGCAAAGCTGGTTCATACGTCGCATAGAAAAATTCATCAACAGCAAGGGCAAGCGCCTGATAGGCTGGGATGAAATTCTGGAAGGCGGCCTGGCACCGGATGCCACCGTCATGTCCTGGCGTGGTGAAGAAGGCGGCATCGCCGCAGCCAGACAAGGCCATGATGTCATCATGAGCCCGACCAGTCACTGCTATTTTGATGCGGGCCAAGGGCCGAAAGAACAAGAGTCATGGCAACTGGGTGGTGAACTCAGCCTGGAAAAAGTGTATGCCTACAATCCCGTACCTCCTGTTCTCAATGGCCAAGATCAAGGCCATATCAAGGGCGTGCAAGCCAATATCTGGACTGAATACCTGAGCAAGCCAGAGATGATAGAGTACATGGTCTATCCCCGCCTGCTGGCGATGGCCGAAGTGGCGTGGACCGCGCCAGCAAAAAAAGAATATTCCGGCTTTGAGCAGAGGTTGGTGACCCATTACCCGAGATTGCAGCAAGCCGGGCTGGCATATCGCATCCCCCGGCCAATTGGCTTGCCAGCGCAAGTCAATGCGACAGATAAAACGCAAACCCTGAACCTGCAGGCACCTGTAGCGGGTAGCAAAATGTATTACACCGTGGATGGTGCAGCACCCGGCACAAGTTCGCCCCAGTATCTGCACCCGCTGGTGATTGCAGTCAAGCCAGGCCAGGATAGCCTGGTGCAAGTGCTGACTGTCACCCCCGATGGCAGACATGGTGCGATACAGCGCAGTGTCACCCATGGTGTGGGCGCTGTGCAGAAATAAGTCGGCTGTGACCCTGCCCTGGCCTTCAGTAAGGCCCGCCCCTTTTCACTTGGCGGGCAAGCTTGCGGACGGGCTTATCTCTCTCATCCTTTCATGATCAGGATTTCAATATGAACACGTCGCGACATTCCCTCAGGCGTTTCTTGCATAGCACTTGCCTGGCCTTGCTTGCTGCCTCATCCAGCCTGGCCCTGCTCATGCCAGCCGAGGCGGCCAGCAACCGTGTGCAGGAGGTATCCGGCACCTGGACTTTCCGCTTGCTGCCCAATGACCCTGCCACCGCTCAACATGCCGACACCACGCAATGGCATGCCGCACAAGTGCCTGGCCATGTCCATACGGACTTGCTGGCGCATCACTTGATTGCCGACCCTTATGTTGGCGATGCTGAAGCTGGCTTGCAATGGATAGGCAATGCCGCGTGGGAATATAAACTGGAATTTGATATTGATGAAAAAACCTTCAATGCCAGACATCAGGATCTGGTGTTTGAAGGCATAGATACTTTTGCCGACATCTATTTGAATGGCAAAAAGATTGCAGCAACAGACAATGCCTTCCGGCGCTGGGTACTACCTGCAAAAAGCCTGCTGAAAAAACGCCAGAATGAATTGAAAATCATTCTTCATTCCCCCATACAAAGCCTGCTGCCACAAGTGCAGGCCATGCCCAGCAAGCTGGCGGGTAACTATCCGTCACCTTTTGGTGATGAGCCGCGTGATGCCATGACCGGCAATTTCGCTCGCAAGCCTGGCTATCATTATGGCTGGGACTGGGGGCCGCGCTATGTGACTGCCGGTATCTGGCGCTCGGTAAAAATCACCAGCTATGACGATGTCCTGTTGCAGGATTTTCATATCCAGCAAGACCAGCTCAACGCACAAAGCGCTGCGTTGCAAGCCAGGTTTGATGTGCAGGCCGATAAAGATGCCCAGATAGATCTGGAGATGCGCGTCTCTGACCCGGATGGTAAACAGATCATGTCCCGGAGTTTGCATGCCAGACTCAAGAAAGGTCTGAACCAGCTGGCGCTACCACTGCAAATCGATCATCCGCGTCGCTGGTATCCGCATGGCATGGGCGAGCAAGCCTTGTATAGTTTCGACCTCAGTTTAAAAAAGGGCAGACAAGTCATCGCCGAACAAAAAAAACGTACGGGCCTGCGCCAGGTGGCGCTGCGCCGCGACAAGGATCAATGGGGGCAGTCATTTGGCTTTGTCATCAATGGCATCCCCGTATTTTCCAAGGGTGCCAACCTGATCCCTTTCGATATGTTCCCCAACCGCGTCAAGTCTGAGCAGATGCGTGCGATTTTGCAGTCAGCAAAAGATGCCAACATGAATATGTTACGGCTATGGGGTGGCGGTTACTATGAAAGCGATGCCTTTTACGACATGGCAGATGAAATGGGTTTGATGCTCTGGCAAGATTTCATGTTTGGTGGTGGCGTAGTCCCTGGCTATGATAAAAATTTCCGTGAGAATGTCGTCGCCGAAGCAAAAGACCAGTTACTGCGCTTGCGCTCCCATCCCAGCATCGTACTCTGGTGTGGCAATAATGAAGAAGAAACCGCCTGGAAGGATTGGGGAATAGGCAAAAAACTTGCGGAAGAAAACCCGATTTTTGCCGAGCATGTCTGGTCAGGCTATGTCGCCCTGTTTGGCGAGGATTTGCGTGAACAGGTTGCCCGCTATGGTGCAGGTGTCCCCTACTGGTCCAGCTCACCCAGCAATGATCTGGCTGACAAGGCCAATGATAGTAATAATGGTGATAAACATTACTGGGATGTCTGGGCTGGTTCGCAGCCGGTCGAAGCTTATTTGTCTGAGACGCCGCGCTTCATGTCGGAATTTGGCTTGCAAGCCTGGCCAGTGCAAAGCACGGTCGATGCATTCGCACCGCGTAGTGAACAAAAGATAGATGGCCCGCTAATCCGCGCGCACCAGAAGTTCCTGGCGGGGGATGGCAACCAGCGCCTGCTGCTCTACATACGCGCCAATTATCACGAACCAAAAAGCTTTGCAGATTTTATTTACCTGAGCCAGTTAATGCAGGCAGAAGGCATAGAGATGGCATCCCTGCATCACCGCAGCAGCATGCCGCGCACCATGGGTTCGCTGTACTGGCAACTGAATGATGTATGGCCCGGTGCCTCATGGTCCAGCGTCGATTATTTTGGTCACTGGAAGGCTTTGCATTTTCATGCACGCAGGTTTTTTGCATCGCTGACTGTAGCTGCCTTGCATGACAAAGGCGTCACCCGTCTGAGTGTCATTTCTGATCTGTTGCAAGAACAAAACCTGGCGTGGCGGCTACGCATCATGGATGTCGATGGCAAGGTCTGGCGCGATACAACCCAGGCACTGAAGCTGCCCGCCAACAGCGCGATGGAACTGGCACAAATCAAGGATGCAGATTTACCTGCAGAGGCAAATCAAAAAACCACGTATGTCGTGGTCGAGCTGATGAAAGACGGAAAAAGCATAGCGCGCAGCATTGCCTATCTGCTGCCATCCAAACTCATGCAATTACCTGACCCCGGGCTGGTAGCGACCATAGTCGCTGAGGCCGACCACTATCGCCTGGACTTGCACGCGGACAAGCTGGCGCGTGCAGTCTGGCTGGATTTTGGCGAACATGCTTACAAACTATCAGACAATGCCTTGAGCTTGTTGCCAGGTGAAAGCATCTCCCTGCGTCTGGATAGCAAGCAAAGCCTGGCGACTCTGCGTGCCAGCCTGCGCATACGTCATCTGGCCCAATTAGCTACGTCCCCTTGAAGAGAAATCCTATGCGAGGAAAATTGATCAATCTAAAAACTACTTTGTCCATCCTGCTATGCAGCGCCTGCCTGTTGCTGGAGGTGAATCAGGTCTCTGCCCAGCCCGTCATGCAGGCAGGCAAGCTGACATCGTTCACACGCAATGCCGACGGTGTGAGTATAGCAACCGAGAATGCCCATGTCGCGCTGACGGTGTTTTCACCCGGCGTCATACGCGTGCGCATGGACAAGAAAGCCCTGGGTCCGGACTTCTCATATGCCGTCACAGGCAAGCCAGGAAAAACAGATTTCCAGCTCACAGAGCTGAAAGACAAGCTGGTGTTAAAGACGGCCACGTTGCAGGTACAGATACAAAAGCAGCCATTCTCTGTACGCTTTGAAACCCCGGATGGCGTGCTCATCAACCAGGATGAACCCGGTTTGTCGAATGCCTGGATAGGTGATGAAGTCAGCAGCTACAAGAGCCTGCAAGAGGGTGAGCGTTTTATCGGGCTGGGTGAAAAGACCGGCAATCTCGACAGGCGCGGCAGTGCCTACACCAACTGGAATACCGATGCGTTTCGCTATAACGGAGACACCGATCCCCTGTATGCGAGCATCCCTTTTTACATAGGCATACATCATGGCCTGAGTTATGGGATATTCTTTGATAACAGCTACCAGACTGATTTCAATTTTGGTGCCAGCAACCGGCGTTTTTCTTCATTCTCTGCCCAGGGTGGTGAGCTTAATTATTATTTCATTTTCCAGCCCCGTGTGGCCGACATTATCCGCGCCTATACAGACCTGACCGGGCGCATGCCCTTACCCCCCTTATGGAGCCTGGGCTACCAGCAAAACCGCTGGTCTTATTATCCAGAAGCAGAAGTGATGCGCATAGCAAATACCCTGCGCGAAAAGAAAATCCCGGCGGATGGCATCACGCTGGATATCCACTACATGGATGGCTACCGGGTATTCAGCTGGGACAGGCAAGCCTTCCCCAACCCCAGGGCCATGACAGACAAACTGGCTGCACTGGGTTTTAAAACCACGGTGATAGTTGACCCAGGCATCAAGATAGATCCAGGCTACGCCACCTATGCAAGGGGCATGCAGCAGGATGTATTTTTGCGCTATGCCGATGGCACGCCGTATTCTGGTGAAGTATGGCCGGGCTGGGTATATTTCCCTGATTTTACCCGCCCTGCGACTCGTGCCTGGTGGCAGGCTGAAGTCGCCAGTTATGCCAGGCAAGGCGTTGCTGGCATATGGAATGACATGAATGAGATATCCACCTGGGGCCAGAAAATGCCCAATAACATACTCTTCGATTATGATGAACACCCCACCACCCACAAACAGGGCCGCAATGTCTATGCATTGGAAATGGCCAGGGCCAGCCATGAAGGCATGAAGCAGGCGACGGGAGAACGCCCCTTCACCTTGTCGCGTTCAGGTTATGCAGGCTTGCAGCGCTATGCAGCGATCTGGACAGGTGACAATACGGCCGATGAAGATCATATGCTGCTTGGGGTACGCCTGCTCAATAGCCTGGGCCTGAGTGGCATGCCATTTACCGGCATGGACATTGGTGGTTTCACCGGCACGCCCACGCCTGGCCTGTATGCGCGCTGGATGCAGATTGGTGCTTTCACCCCCTACTTCCGCAACCATGCAGCCAGTGACAGCCGTTCTTCCGAGCCCTGGACTTATGGTGAAGACGTGCTCAATATCAGCCGTAACTACATTAATTTACGCTACCGGCTCATGCCTTATCTGTATTCCAGTTTTTACCAGGCTAGCACCACCGGCCTGCCCATCATGCGTTCACTGGCGATAGATTACACCCATGATGAACAGGTCTATAGCAGGCATTATCAAAACCAGTATATGTTTGGCGATGCTTTCCTGGTTGCGCCTTTCGCCAGTAACAAGGAATTGGGCCGCCTCTACCTGCCTCAGGGTGACTGGTATGATTTGTATAGCGACCAGCTGGAACATGGCAGGCAAACCAAAGCCCTGGAGTTGCATCTGGAGCACTTGCCAGTCTATGTCAAGGCTGGCAGCATCGTCACCATGCAGTCGCTGGTGCAAAGCACGGCACAACCGCCGGAAGACACTTTGTTCATCCATGTTTATCAAGGGCCGCAAGGCAGCAGCGTCAGTTATTACGAAGATGATGGCAAATCCTATGCCTACCAAAATGGCGAATACTACAAGCGCCAAATCAGCTTCCTGCCTGAACGCAAGGAGATACAGTTAGATGCTGTCGAAGGCAGGCATGCATGCAAATTCCGCAAGCTGCAAATCATCCTGCACGGTTTTCATGATGTCAGCAGTGTAGAGTTGAATGGCAAGACCCTACCCTTACAGGTGCATCATGTCGGCTTTCTTGGCAAGGGTGATAAAGAGTTGAACTTGCCCGCCGTGACGATAGCCAACAGTGCCGAAAAAATCACGCTCAGGTATTGAGATGACTGACCTGATACCTGGCCAACTGCTGGTCGCTGACGTGGGTGGAACTCATGCGCGTTTTGCTATAGTCAAGCTGAATGCCCATGGTGAAGCTGAACTCAGGAATTATCATCGCTTTGCCTGCACAGACTATGCCAGTCTGGCCGCGATCATTTGTGCCTATCGTGACATGACGGGTCAGCAATTCAAGCATGCCAGTATTGCCATTGCCGGTGTGATAGAAGCAGACCAGGTGCGTAATAGCAATTTGCCCTGGCCAGTCTCTTGCAGGCAAACCATGCAGGACAGCGGGCTGGCGCAATTGCGCTTTCTCAATGACTTTGCCGCACTTGCCTGGTCAGTGCCGCTCATCAAACCGGTGGATGCGATTATTCTTAATCAAGGCCATGCGGCAAAGCTTGCTGGTCCTGTGCTGGTGGTGGGACCGGGAACCGGCCTGGGTGCAGCAGTCTGGCTACCGGGACCACCCAGCTCGATACTGGCGACAGAAGCGGGGCATGCGGCACTGGCGGCCGGCAATCCACGTGAGGCCTCATTGCTGGCGCAATGCTGGAAAACGACGCCCCACGTTGATAATGAAATGTTCTTGTCTGGCCCTGGCTTGTTGCGTCTGTATCGCACACTCGCGCTGATGCAGGACAAGACTGCTCTTCTGCAACAGCCCGCTGAGGTGAGCGCTGCCGCCATCGCCGGGCAAGATGCCATTGCCCAGGAAGCCGTAGAGATATTTTGCGCCATGCTGGGCAGCCTGCTTGGTGACCTGGCGATTTATTATGGGGCGCAGACAGTCTATCTGGCCGGTGGTGTACCCATGCAAATCAGTGAACTGCTACAAAAAAGTGAATTCAGAAATCGCTTTTTGAATAAAGGTGTGATGCGTGCCGTGGTGGAAAATTGTACTGTCTTTCTGATACAGCCTGGCCAGCTTGCCCTGCTAGGTGCAGCCCATTGGTATTTACAAACGGAGAGTTAAATAATGGCAGGCATCATTCTGGAGATTGCCGCGAATTCTATAGAATCTGCCCTGGCCGCCGAGGCCGGTGGCGCAGACCGCATTGAGCTTTGCGATCATCTGGAACAAGGTGGCACCACCCCTTCCCATGGGACGATTGCCATTGCGCGCGAACGCCTGCGCATCCCCATCCATGTCTTGATACGGCCACGCACTGGCGATTTTATGTATACCGAGGCAGAACGTGAAGTCATGCTGTATGACATAGAACACTGCGCGCGCCTGGGTTGCGACGCGGTGGTGGTCGGCGCGCTGAATGCAGAAGCCAGAGTGGATACAGAATTTTGTCGCGCCATGTGCGCAGCGGCTGGCAAGATGTCACTGACTTTCCATCGCGCCTTTGATCTTTGCGCTGCACCTGAACAAAGTCTGGAAGAAATCATCGCGCTTGGCTTTGCGCGTATCTTGAGTTCAGGTCTGGCCGACAGCGCCGAGGCAGGTCAGATGCAACTCGCCCGTCTGGTAGGGCTGGCTGACAAGCGTATAAGCATCATGGCAGGTGCAGGCATCAGGCCTGAGAATATTGCAGCACTGGTGGCAGCAAGCGGCGTTACCGAGGTGCACGCATCAGCCAGCGGCCTGCAATATAGTGCCATGCAGGAGCAAAGAAAATTGCCTGGGCTTAAGACGGATTTTCTGGCAACACAAACGCAACTGGTCAGGGCATTACGCCAGGTCATCGATCAACTGTATCCCTAATTCACCAGCAGAAAAAAAGAAAGCAGGACCGGGGGCAGTCCTGCTTTTAAGCTTGGTGGAAGCTAGAAATTTTTACTGAGACGCTGATTAAGCATCATTCTTTAAATGGAGAAAGTATTTCCCCGTAGGAGCGGCTTCAGCCGCGAACAGTCAGCACAACAATGGCCTCCAAATGTTCGCGGCTGAAGCCGCTCCTGTTTATCGTTTATCCAAAGCCCCCGGCGGCAGGGCCTGCACACTATTGCCCCAGGACTTGGCCTTGTCATCACTGCTTAAATCCAGGCTGAGTTTGCCGCCAGCCTGTATCTGTTCCCAGGATAGCCAGACTTGTGATAAAGGCTTGCCCTGCCACTGTGCCTGGCGGATATAGCGTATGGGGGTACGTGCTGCCGCCTTGCTGTCTATGCTCAGTGTCTTGCCATTTCCCAGGTCAAGCTCAATCCTGGAAAACTTGGGCGCATGCAGCAAGAACTGGCCGCTGCCTGGCATCCATGGGTAAATACCCAGGCTGCTGAAGATATACCAGGCGGACATGGTGCCCAGGTCATCGTTACCAGTCACACCATTGGGGGCATTGCTGAACAGGGTTTCGGCGGCACGCAGGACGGTGGTGGTTTTCCAGGGCTGGCCTGCCAGGGTATACATCCAGGGTGCATGTAAATCCGGTTCATTATTGGGATTGTAGCGGTACTGGTTGTAGTAACTGTATGGCCCCACGACCCAGTCCTTGCGTACGGCCTGGTAATCGTTTTTTTCGATTTCATCAAAGGCAAAGAAGGCGTCGAGACGTTTGACGGCTGACTCACGTCCACCCATTTCAGCAAACAGGGTTTGGCTATCCTGCGGTACCAGCCATTGATACTGCCAGGCTGTGCCTTCATGAAAACCATGCTCGGCGCGCGGATTGTAATGGCCTTGCAGTTCTGTGTACCAGTCGCCATTTTCGAGACGTGGGCGTGGGAAGCCTTTGAAGCCCAGCTCTTTATCGGTGGCGTCCTTGTCCCACAGCTTGCGCCAGTTCTGGCCACGCTGGCGTAACGCGGCAGCGTCTACCTTTTCACCGAGCGCCTCTGCCATATAAGACAGCGCAGCATCGGCAGCAGCATATTCCAGGGTTGCCGAGGCACCATGATGCGGGTCTACGTCCATGCCCTTTGCCCTGAAGCCTTTGTCGTATTGCACAAAACCATCGCGCAGGTATTGCGGATTGCCTGCTCGCCCTTCTGAGCGCAGTTTGAAACTGGGTACTTCAAAGGCATTCTGGCGCAAGGCCGCATAGGCCGCTTTTTCCTTGCCAGCCAGCGCACCATAGCGCCACAGGTCAACCAGGAAAGGGGTGACCGGGTCACCCGTCATGACATTCGATTCAAAATTCGCATAACCCCAGCGCGGCAGCCAGCCAGCCTGTTCCTGTATTTTCAGGATGGAGTCGGCAATGTCACGAGCCCTGGCCGGGCGCAGCAAGGCGATCAGCTGATTCTGGGCGCGATAAGTGTCCCACAGCGAAAAGAATTCGTAGTAATTGCCCTTGTCGACTTTGTGGATGACATCATCATAGCCACGGTAACGGCCATCGCTGTCATTGCCTGTCAGTGGCTGCAATAGGGCATGATAAAGCGCAGTGTAGAAAACAGTGCGGTCATCCTGATTGGCAGTTTCTATGCGTATGCTGGAGAGTTCTTTGTTCCACTCATCCTGTGCCTGTTGGCGCATGCTGTCAAAGCTGCGCAGCTTGCCATTGGCCTTGCCTTCTGCCCGCAAATTCTTTCTTGCACCTTCTGCATCGACATGCGAAATGGCGCTGATGGCAGTAACCGCCTTGTTGGTCTTCAAGTCAAAACTGAACCAGGCACCATGCGGCTTGCTGTCGCCTTGCTGGCTCAATTGCATGCTGGCTTCGGTACCGCCGCTTTCATCCCAGATACCATGCGTACGGAAAGCCTGGTCAAACTCCATCCTGAACCAGGTCGTGTATTGCGCTCCACCACAAAAACTGCGCGTGACTATCTTGCCTTCCAGCGTATGGTCATCTATTACTTGCAGGTGGCTGCCCACCACGGAGTGGCGCTCATTTGCCTGACCAAGATTGACCAGGATATGACCTGTCGCAGTAGTGTCGTGGAAGGTATAACGCTCGGCCCCGGCGCGTGTCAGTGCGGTGGTCTCGGCAGTGATGCCACCATAATCGGTGAGCCTGACTTTGAAGTAACCTGCATGGCCCACTTCACCATCATGCGAGTAATTGGAACCATAGACTTTCTGGTCAAAACTGCCTACTTTACTCGTATCAAAATTGCCGCCAGCTTTGATGCTGCCAGTCACAGGCAAGACCGAGAGTTGACCACCTTGTTCCCAGCATCCTGCACCAGACAGAAAAGAGTGGCCAAAGCCACGGATTTTAGGATCGGTATAGCGCCAGCCTGAATAGTGTTCACCGATAGGGCTGAGCTGTATCATGCCAAAGGGCGCAGCCGCACCAGGAAAGGTATTGCCATCATCCTGGGTACCGATAAAGGTATTCACCGGAAAATTCTTGTCTCGCGCTGTGTCTGCATGCGCAATAGCGTTAATGCTGGTGCTGGCCAGCAGCGCCATCATGCCAGTGACCGCCACGCGTCTGAAGGTGGATAGTGTATTCAATTTGTCTCCTGCTACTTTGATGCCGCTTTTATCGCGACCAGGTTTATTTATTTGTCTTATTATTTTCTATCTGCTTGAATGGATGCGCCTCTGTGTTGAAAGTGACGGCATCAAAATTGATGGTCTTTTTGGGCGCGAACAGCAAATAAAAATATTTGAAGGTTTCGGCAAACACAAAGCTCTCCATCGAGTCTTCGCGGCTGCTATTGCGTACATCCTTGAGTGCGGTAAAACCTGCCTCACTGCGGCAGCGTTTGACAAAGTCGAGGAAAAATTCCTTGCCCATGGCGCGGTACTTGCTGTCACCTGTGTAATGGTAGAGGTAATAGGCTGACTCAACGATCTCGGGGCGCAAGGCATATTCCGGCGAAGTGACTTGCATGGTTTGATAATTCAGTGCTTCTGGTTCTATGCCATGCAGACGCCACATTTTCAGATTGGAATCCTGCAGGCGTTTTGCTCTATCCATGTCACCACCCAGGGCCAGCAAGGCTGGCATGAAGGCATCCAGGGCACCATATTGACTGGCTTTGCGGCTACCTGTCTCCATGTCGGCATGGCAATACCAGAGTTCACCGCGCACCTCGTCACCCAGATACTGGTTGACGCCCGGGATACTATTGTCCCACATGGTTTTGCAATCCTGGTCGCCAAACAGCTTCCAGCATTTGTACAGGTATTCATAGTAGGAATCGATGCCGCCACCGATGTGGGCATCCTTGTTGACCCAGACGCCCGCCTCAACATCAATGGCAGAGCCGACCAGGCCCAGTTTGGAACGCAGGTCATAAGTGGCGACCAGTGCGCGTTTGGCTTTGTCATAAAACACCGGATTGCCAGTCAGCTTGCTGAGCATGCCAAACTCCAGCAGCAAGGTGCCTGTTTCAGCCGGGTTACTGATCTTGCCGCGTACCTTGCCAGTGCGCAGATTGACATGGGTATAAGGCATGCCGGTCGGTGATGCAAACACAGGCAGCAAGCGCTGGCCCAGGTCTGTTGCCAGGTTCAGCAATCTTGGGTCTTCCGTCATCTGGTAGGCGGACAGCAAGCCACCCAGCAGACGTATGGTGATTTCAAAATTCTGGACTTCCATGTCCTGGTCGAAAGAGAGCTTGCTGGCAATCAGCTCACGCGCTTCATCTGCCTCTTTTTTTAAACCCATGATCAGCAGGGTATCGAGTGCATCCACCGGTGTCATCAACAGCGATTGTGGATACCAGTCATGCGCGGATTTGCTCAAGGGTTTCAAGGCATCGTGGCCCCAGGCATAGCGCTTGTAGGATTGCCAGGCATGCTGGGTTTCTTTTTTAACTTGCAGCGCCAGATGGGCCGCTTCTTTTTCTGAGATGCTGTCTTGTTTGGCTGCCTGGCTCAGGTTACTGATACTCAGGGCGGCCGCCAGCACTATGCCAGGCAATAATTTGATACGCAATTTGTTCTCCTCAATCACTGATATGACTATTATTTTTTGTCAGGACCGCTATTCAATTATTCAATCATTCCATCACACTGAAAAGTGCCTCTACCTGTTGCAGGCTGGGTGCCTGCGCTCCTGCTGCCAGGCAAGCTGCCGCGCCGGCGGCGAGAGCAAAACGCAGGTGACTGCGCGGCTCTCTGTCAGCATGCATGCTCAGGCTGTAGAGCAAGCCGGCGATGCTGGCATCACCCGCGCCTATGGTGTCGGCGACTGCCACCTTCAAGGCATCGGCCTGCCATGCCAGTTCACCCATATGCAGCGACGCGCCCAGCTCCCCTCGGGTGTACAAGACGGTGGCAGCAGGATTAATGGCGCGCAATTGCGTGAATGCCCAATCGGCATCCGGGCAACGGAACAGGCCACGCAGGTCATCGTCAGACACCTTGATCAGGTCTGCCAGTTGCGCCATTTCATGCAGGATGGGGTCATAGTCAGCATGCATATTGTTACGAAAATTAGGGTCGTAACTAATCCGCACACCTTGCGCTTTCAACTGGCGGGCCAGGCCCAGGAGTTTGCCAGCCAAAGGCTGGCGGGCCAGGCTGATGCCGCCAAAGTGCGCCCATTGCAAGCGTGAACTCCAGCCTGCTGGCAGCTGCTCGGGATCAAAATGCAGGTCCGCACTATCACTGCCTATAAAGAAATAACTGGGTGGCGTGCTTTCGCCGACGATTGCCAGTAAGGGTGGGCGATCGTATTGCTGCAGCAGGCGCAGATCCAGCCCAGCATCGGCACTGGCGCGTACCAGTTCCTGCCCAAACAAGTCCTGGCTGACTGCACCAGCGAAGCCGGTTGCCAAACCCAGCTTGGCCATGCTGCGGGCGACATTCCAGGTTGAGCCGCCAACCACGCTGCGCCATTGACCATGGCCGCAGGCTATCATGTCAGTCAGGGCTTCACCGGCACTCAGCATGAGGGGGAATTCAGCTGCCATGTTGTGCCTCCTTCAAGACGCGCAGGATTTCATAACAGGCACCCATGGTGTGATAATCGACTTTACCAGCCGGGCTTTTTTCATCGCTGAGCTTGTGATTTTCACGCGATAAAATTCTGTACCAGGCACCATACTCGTGATCTATCATGTGTTGCCAGCTGTATTGCCACAGATGCTCATAACTATCCCAATAGCTTTGCTTGCCAGTGCGCTTCGCCAGCAAGGCAGCGGCAGCCATGGATTCTGCCTGCACCCAGAAATATTTATCGCCATCGCAGATGCTGCCATCGGGAGCAAAGCCATAGCAGATGCCGCCGTATTGCTCATCCCAGGCAAATTGCAGGGCTTTCTGGAACAGGGTTTCGGCGGTAGGCAATAGCCATGCATGGTCGTGTTGCAGATGCTGGGCGTGGCTTTCCAGTTGCAGCAATAACTTGGACCATTCAGTAAAATGCCCGGGCTGGAATCCCCAGGGGCGGAACAAATTGGCCTTGTCCTCGAGATTGTAGTTCCAGTCTATGTTCCAGTTGGCATCGTAGTGTTCCCAGATCATGCCAGCAGCCAGCGCGGCCTGGCGCTGGGTGATGTTATGTGCCACAGTTTCTGCGCGATGCAAGAAGTGCAGCTCACCGGTTGCCTCATAGGCGGCCAGCAAGGCTTCGCAGGCGTGCATATTGGCATTCTGGCCGCGATAGCTGTCCAGCTGCTGCCAGTCCGCACTGGCCTGGTCGGCATACAGACCATGTTGTGGTTCCCAGAAACGACTTTCCATCAAGGCCATGGTTTCATCGAGATAGTCGCGTGCTTCGGCGACGCCAGCCATCAGGGCATGGGCATAGGCCAGCATGACGAAGGCCAGGCCATAGCAATGATTATCGCCATCGATGACGGTCTTGCTGGCATTTTCCCAGCGCAATTGCCAGGCATAGCCACCAGTTACCGGGTCGCGGTGCACCTGGCGCAAGAAATCGACACCATGCCTGACTTGCTGCAGATAGGCCGGATTGTCAAAATGACGGTAAGCCATCGCATACACAAAAACAAAGCGCGTGCTGCTGACCAGATGACGGCTATGGCTATCATAAATACTGCCATTGTCCTTGAAGTAGTGATAAAAGCCGCCACTGCTATCTATGCTGCGCGGATAGTAGAAATTCAGCGTGTCACTGATATGCTCAGTCAGCACAGAAATGGATTTGAAGTCAGGAAAGGGATGCATACGGATATGGGTGGTGGTCAATAAGGGCCAAAAATTTTTACGGATAAACTTTCTTTGCTGCTAATCGTCACAACTGCTTTCGCGTACGATCAATTCAACAGCCAGGGTTTTCTCTACGATGTCATCGGTCTGTTTGCGTATCAGCAAATCTACACCGGTAGCGCCGAGTGCTTCCTTGTTCACCCGTATGCTGCTCAGAGGTGGAATCGACTTGGCGGCAGCACTGATATCGTCAAAGCCGACAATGGCAATGTCATGCGGCACTTTCATGCCGAGATCAAGACAGTAGTGCAGCGCAGTCAGGGCGGCGCTATCGTTGTAGCAAAATACGGCGTCTGGCGGGCGGCTGAGACTCAGCAGTTCGCGCATGGCTTCGCGTACACCACCTTCAATATCACTGGGGTCAGGGATACTGACTTCCAGGCTGGGGTCTGCCAGGGTCTTGGATTCATACAGCGCCTGACGAAAACCGCGTGCCCGCTCCTGGATACTGAAGTGCGCCATCGATCCCGAGATCATGGCGATGCGTTTGCGGCCTGTCTGTATCAAATGACGGGTCGCCAGAAAACCACCGAGCCGGTTGTCGGGATTGATCGAGGTATAACCGCGCAAACGCATGTCCACCAGCACGATGGGCTTGCTGGTGTGCAGCAGGGCTTGCAGCAGCTCGGGCTCAAAAAAACCGGCACACAAGATCGCATCAGGCTGGTGCAGGCGTATCTGCTCCATCACAGGTTCTGAAGGGCCTATCGCTACAAAGGAAAGGGCAATACCCTCCCTGCGACAGGCTTCTTCGGCACCATGCAGCACAGGGGAAAAAAACGGGCTGCTGGACAAGGTATTGTGCTGGCGGTGCAAGAGAAAAACGATGCGCCTGATCCTGCCCTGTTTGAGATTGCCAAAGTCATAGCCCAGCTCACGGGCGACTTTGCTGACGCGCACACGCGTTTCTTCAGTCAGCCCGCCCTGGTTCTTCAAGGCGCGTGACACCGTACCTATCGACAGTCCAGTCGCCTGTGCAATATCGCGTATGGTCACACTCATGCCGTGAACTCCTTGCTGGTTAAGTCAGTTTCCATTTCTGGAAAGTGGGCATTTATCTTGTTCATTGCGCCTAATTTTACGAATAGTGCTTGTTACTTTTTTTGCGTTTATCAATCCCGCTTAAAATCTCATGCAAGACTACTGCTGATCTATCCTTGATGACAGGTTTAATAAACGGTCAGGCTATTTTTTACACACCATCATTTACCGTAAAATGCTGTACTTCTCAGAGTAACTCTTTTATACAGGTGGCAAAATTGAGGGTCAATCAACTGCTGGCAAATAGTCTTAGTTTATTAATTTTAGTAAACAAGCTGGCAAAAAGATGGATTATTCGATAGTTTCGCTCACTCAGGATGCACCTCGGGCCTGGCACTGCAGCGCACAAAAAAATGGCGCGCCAGATAGGGCGCGCCATGCAAGTCAAGTCTGAGGATATCAGTGTGCTGCTGTGCCAGTTTTACCCAGTTTGATACCCTGCGCGCGCAAGATGCCCTGCACTTTCCAGGCGTAGAAGGCTAGGTAAGCAAAACAGACTACGCCCACCAGATAACTCATTTGTATGCCGATTTTGTCCGCCACAAATCCTTGCAGCCAGCTGACTATGCCGCCGCCCATGATCATCATGATCAGGTAATTGCTGCCCTGACCTGTATGCTTGCCCAGCCCACTGATCGCCAGCGTGAAAATACAGGGCCACAGGGTGCTGCAAAACAAGCCTATGCTGGTGAAGGCATAGATACTGACCATGCCCGTGGTACTCATGCCTATGACCAGGCCTGCGATGCCCAGGAGAGAAAAGATGCCCAGCATTTTGGCAGGGTTACCCTGGCTCATCATGTCAGCCGCAATCAGGATCAGCACGATGGCGGCATACACATAAAAATGACTGAGTTCATGCTGGGCTATTGCGTTCACCAGCAAAAACACGCTGAAAGCCAGATAAGGTGCCAGGAACTTGAGTAACTTGCTCAGCCCTGCCTGCACATCAAAGGCCTCAACCGCGCCGGTCCAGCGCCCTATCATCAGGCTGGCCCAGTAAAGCGAAATAAACGGTGCAACATCCTTGGTTTGCAAACCCAGCTTGCTTTCCATATAGGCAGGCAGGTTGCTGGCAGTCGACACTTCCACACCCACATATACAAAAATAGCCAGCATGCCCATCAGCAGTTGCGGGAATTGCAGTGCCGATTGCCTGCCCGAGGCATGCCCGGCATCTTCACTGCTCTGTATCGCAGGTCTATCTGGCAGGGAGGAAAATTTCAACAGGATAGCCACCAGCAAAAAGGCTGCGCCCAGCATCAGATAGGGAAATTTGACGCTTTCTATACTGAGCTGCCGGTTCATGCTGGTCGGTGCACCAAAGATGGCGAAACTGACGATGAGCGGGCCTATGGTCGTACCAAAGTTATTCACCCCACCTGCCAGGGTCAGCCTTTGCGAACCTGTTTCAGACGACCCCAGGGCAATCGCCAGAGGATTGGCGGCAGTCTGCTGCAGTGAAAATCCCAGGCCTACGATAAACAAGCCTGACAACATCAAAGGGAAAGACCCGCTATTCGCTGCTGGCAAGAATAGCAGCGTGCCCGCGGCAGAAATCAGCAAGCCCAGCGCCAACCCATTCTTGTAACCCAGTTTATTGACCAGATCGACGCCGATAAAGCGTGAAACCGCCAAATAGATAAGCGAACCCACGGTATAAGCCACATAAAAAGCCAGAGAAACCAGCTGGCTTTGCTCCTGGCTAAGGTGAAAGGCTTGCTTGAAGACGGGGATGAGAATGTCATTGCTGGCGGCCACAAAGCCCCAGAAGAAGAACACTGTCACCAGCGGTAAAAATTGTCCCCATTGTGTTTTTGTATTTGTCGCATGCATAGTGATATAAGTAGTTTAGGTTTGACTGCACATGTTGCACTTACCAGTTTTTGTCTCCCTCTGACTGGGTGGTGGTATTCAAGCACAATGACCGAGATCACCGTCATCTGCACTTTGATTAGGAAACTGCAGTTTGTATATATACCGCTCTATGGGCGGACGTGCAATTCCAGTTTTATATTTGGATGATGTTTATGATTTTTACTAAACGACGATCCAGGCAAGCTCGCAAAGCAGGCATGAGAACTGCGGATGAAGATTGCCTGAATCCAGTTCGGCAAATCTGCGTGCTGCATGGATGAGGCGGGTAAATTTGCAGGGTGCACTGTGCGCACCAGTCTCATTAGCTAGATTTTTCAAGCAAAGATGGCTTAGTACATTAAGGCAAGTGCCCGCGTCGACTATCCCTGAAAATGCTACGGCTATCACTCCTGTCCCCACTCTACAAGATAAATAGGATAATTTGCACCGCAAGACTTGCAAAATATGCAGCAAGCTAATTCAAGTTTCAGTACCAATCAGCGCGCTGCTTCAATCAAGCTCAAACAGATCGTTTCATCAATATTTTCGAAATATTTTTTCACACAATTAACATTCTTTATTAGAAACCTTTATAATTTCACATTACATTTGACATACTTTTACAATTTCTCTTTGCCAGTCGCCTGCAGTTTCTGATGATTTCTATAGGCAAATCATTCAAATGCCATTACTTTTTACTGCCAAATTATCATCTTTGAAATTTAATAAGCTTTTGCATGATATTTGCAAATAAGTTAATATTGTTGAAGTTATACTTTTAATCTTTTACTCATACTGAAAATGAAATCTATTCCTAAACGACTGCAACGCGGCTTTACATTGATAGAATTGATGATTGTTGTTGCAATTATCGGTATCCTGGCAGCGATCGCTATTCCTCAATACTCTGATTACACATCCCGTACCCGCGCTGCTGGTGCAAGGGCTGAGATCGAAAGCACTTTGAAAAGCATGTCTTTGTGCGTACAAGGTGAAAATGGTGTTTGGGATAATTGCTCAACAACAGGTAGCAATGGTATTCCCGTTGTTGCAACGACCAAGTTCATGGCAGCTATTCCTGCACTGTCCGCTGGTCAAGTGATTTTCACTTCTACTGCAACAATAAGTACTAGCGATACTACACAATTGGTAGGTACTCTGACAGCGACCACAGTTACCAACCAAGCTAACATGGGCTGGACTTTGGGTACCAGCACTATCTGCGATGGTAATCGCGGCCTGAAAACTGGTGCTGGCGGTTGCTGATTATTGAGTTTTGCTTTAAGTAAAAAAAATACCCTTCCACGTGAAGGGTATTTTTTTGCCTGTCATTCCTTCAGACTTCCTTTACTCTGATAAAGTAGCAAGCGCAAGCCATGCTGAATGCAGTAGAGCATGCTCCTGGCCTGAGGGTGTATTGCAGAACAGGATAGCCTCTTTGATCGGCATTTTTTGCAGCCTCACCATGAATCACGGTACATCTGATAAAGATCAGGTGTACAGCATTTTTCCAGCTGCACAAACCAAACCTGACCACATGGCCAGCACCAGCAAAATCTCGGGCAGATAAGCCCTTAGCGTCCAGCGGTGCCTCAGCAACAGCATGGCCGCCAGTATAGGCAAGAGCAGGCCTGTCTCCATGAATAAATTGCGCCAGAACGCATAACTGATGATGCCAGTATGCGAGGCCCCCGGCAAGAATGCCAACGGCAGGAAGAATTCATTATCCACAAATGGCCACATCAAGGGCAGTGCGCGGCCTACCAGCATATCGAGTAACAAATGAGAACTGGCTGCCAATGACAAGACCAAAAAACCGGGTCTGGCATTCCATGTGGGCCAGCAGCGCTTTGCCAACAAGTAGACCAGGCTACTCAACAACAGGCAAAACAAGAGTGAATGGGTATAGCGCTGGGCATAGCGCAGATGTAAAAACCAGATACCAAAATAGTCAAAGTCAGGGGCGATCGCCAGCAAAACTGGCAAAGCCATGCTGGCATGCCATCGCCTGGCCTGTTGCTCTCTACGGCAAAAATGTAGCGTCAGGCCAGCGGCGACATGGGCCAGCAGTGAAGACATAGATAAACGTGACCAAATGGCAGCTTGTGGAGATGCCCCAGCTTAGCTCAGGCGTGTGAAGTGCATGTGCGCTGTGCGTGAAGTGCCGCAAAAAGTAGGTGCGCGCGCTCCACGCCGTTAAAAATATATCTTTCCACGGCACGCCTGGCCAGCCCCTTCCTTGACCTGCCCCTGCCTTGGTCTACCCTCCTGGCTATCTGACTCTGCTTTGCGCATTTGACAGGGTAGCGGTTTTGTCCCGCCAGCTTGGTTGGTGCTGGTCTTACCCGCGGTGGATGCTACACTGATTGCCAGTTTTCTTTTTCAGGTAAATTCATGGGTAGTGGTGCAGGCAATTTCATCGCCAGTCTTTTTATTTTGTGCGGTGTTCTGCCCGTGCTGCTGGGATGTGTGCTGTCGCTATTGATTGCAGGTAAAGGGCATCGCCTGATGTGGATACTGCCTATGATTGCACTCAGGTTTCTGAGTGTGTTCGTCATGCAACTGCTGGGCATCACTAGCGACAAAAAATTGATCATGGAGAATCTGGCTTCTGAATGGATCATTGCTGCAGTCCTGATCATAGGAGCTGCTGGTTACCGAATGATGATGACGCCTGGAAAAAAGAAACTTGCAGATCAGACAGGCTGATTTCCGCGATCTATGTCTATCATCATCAAAACATGATACAAGTGCATGCTATACATGTCCCGCTGAAGCAGGCATGGGAGCATAGAGCTTGCCAGGCTCTTATTTATTCAGCCTGATCCTGGCAAGCAATGACAAGCTTAATCTGCGTCCCTTGGACCGCGGAGATCACGGCCATTCTGATGCAAGACTAGCCCTGTTATTTTGCCATCTGGCTGACGCTGGAAGCTCAGTTGCGCGTCCAGGCCCTTATAGAAAAACTCATCGCGTGCCTGGGCAAACACCGGGTTGCGCCCCTGTGCCGTGGCTTGCACATATAATTGCCCTGCTTCTGCTGTCACCTGCAACTTGAAGCCTGGTGCCAGGGTATAGCTGCCCGTGTAAGCCTGAAGCTGCTCGGCTGGAAGCTGTATTGCCACCCGCTGGACAGACTCAGGCACAGTAGTACTCATGCGCGGGGCAGGCATGACACGGCCATCCTGATGCAGGCTCAGAGACTGGATTTTGCCTTGCGCATCACGTTCGAAATGCAGGCTGGCTTCGACGACTTTATAAAAAAATTCATCTTTCTTGCGCTGGAATACCGGTGCTTGTGACTGTCCTGTCACTTGCGCCAGCAAACCCTCAGGCCCGGCACTGATATTCAGGCTGACGCCGGGGGCGAGTTGATAGTGCCCAACATATTCCGCCATTGCTTGCGCTGACAGGCGAGCTTCGCTGGTTTGGCCAGCTTGGCTGACCTCAGTCTCAGGCGCGGCTGGCAACAAGGCTGCCATGCCTATATCGTCAACATTGACACTGGCATTGGCCAGCACCACCACACCACGCTGGCCATCTGCGGTAAAGCCGACAAAAGAGGCATAGCCGCCTGTCATGCCATTGTGCCAGACCAGGGTTTGCCCACGCACAGCCTGCACATGCCAGGCCAGCCCTATCTGCAAACCCGGCATCCCAGTAGGGCGTTGCGGCTGCTGTACCAGTTGCAAGCCTGCTGGTGTATTAAGAGTTGCCCCTTGCATATGCGCCCTGACATAGCGCAGCATGTCTTGCGCATTCGAGCGCACGGCCCCAGCCCCCGCCAGCGTGGTGAAATCCCAGTTAGCCACTGGCTTGCCATGGCCATCATGACCAGTTGCCAGCCTGGCTTGCATGGCGGCTGTCAGGCTGATACCGGTATCTGGCATGCCCAGGGGAGTGGTAATGCGTTCTTGCAGCAATTCGCTATACGACTTGCCTGCCCGCACCGACAGGGCATGGCCCAGCAAGCCAAAGCCCAGATTTGAATACTCATACTTGCTACCTGGGGCACGTGTCAATTGGTAGCTACGCAAGAAATCACGTAAATTATTTTCGGTATAGTCAGCATAGGGATTGTCCACCTGCCTGGGCATGAGATTGGCAGGCAGGCGTGGCAAGCCCGAGGTCTGGGTCGCCAAATCCAGCAAGCTGATGGCCCGCCCCTGGTATTGCGGTATCTCATATCCCGGCAGCAGGCTGGCCACTGTATCATCCAGCTTGAGCTGGCCACGTACCTGCATATCCGCCAGCAATAAGGCAGTGAAGGTTTTACTGACAGAGCCAATTTCAAATACCGTACTGGCATCTGGCTGATGTGCTGCTGCTTTGCCATTCGAGACCAGGCCATAGCCCTGCACTGTTTGTTCCTGGCCCGAGATGCGGGCAAGCACCAGGCCGGGGATAGCGCCACTGCTGACGCGCGCCTGGGCGATTTTATCTACCCGCGCTGCCATCTCATCTGCCGCCAGCACTGGTTGCAGCAAAAACATACTTGATACTAAAATCACGAAGGAAGATACTTTCATCGCAGCCTTTAAATAAAGTTGACTATAAGTGTGGGAGTGCACAACATGCTGTACGCATCCCTTGCCGCCGACAAGCCTGAGCAAGCTATTTTGCCAGCACTGCATTGATGCTCATATTACAATAAGCCACCCTGGTATGAGATAAGCCCAACATCGTTCCCTGCAAAAATAGTGCCGTAAACTTTGAGTATGCAGCCCTGCAATGGCATACTACCCCTCTCCCTTTTCCCCTATCATCTGGACCCATTTTGAAGCAAAGCTTTAGCCACCTCTTGTCAGCTTGCCTGTTAGTTGTATGTTGTCTGCTCACGGCAAATGCCCATGCCGGCGGGGTGCGGACTCAGCATGAAATTGATTGGGTCGCCGACACCAGGGCGCAAGGCGACGAGGGGGAAGCCTTGTATCTGGGCAGGCATTTGCGCAGCGAAGTATTTTTCCTGCCCTATTACATTGCAGATGAGGGTTATGTCTTGGGTGTCAAAGGCAGCCGTACTGATTATTATCCCTTGCCGCCCGAGCGAGTGGCAGAATTGCAGGCCAGCGGCATGTTGCCAAACCCGCTGCCTGACTATCACCTCAGGCTGATCGACCTGGCCATAGGCAATGCCTTGTGGCTGCCTATACTTGCTGGGTTTTTATACATCCTGCTAAGGCAGGCACAAGCACTGCATGCACGCAAGCTGCACTGTGCAGTGGCATTTTCTGAAGCAGCCATGGGCCCCTGGCTGGCCAGTTATAAAAAGAACTGGGCACTAGGCAGCAAGCATCTGCGACTTTTCATGCTAGCCTGCTTGCCGCTGTGCCTGGGCTGGATCATATCTTCCTTACCCTTGCTCTTGATGGGGGTGCTGTTGCTGGCACCCTTCGTGTTATTGCTGATCAGTCAGTTTGCTTATCGCATTGATTTGTATGAAAAAGGCCTGGTGATACTAGGGCCGCTGGAGGCGGGCTTGCTGTATTTCAGTCCGGCTTTAAGCATACGAGAAATCCATACCTACTATAGCAGTAACAGGACCGACATATTTTCTGGCAGGCTCAATGACAGCGTGATGGTGGAAGACCGGCAAGACGGCAAAAAGATACGTCTCTACATCCCCGGCAATATCGCCAACATGCAAGATTTGTTGCAGCGCTTGCGTCACTTGCAAGTCAGCTACTTGTTGCCGCATTTCATAGCCCAACACCAGCTTGGTGCTACCCTGGATTTTTCTGGCCTGAAGATACGCAAGTCCCAGCTCATGACGGCGAAACAAGTCATCAACGCTACCGATATAGGCAGCATAGAATTAAAGAATACCTTGCTCGACGTGCTGCTGGTCATACGACAAAAACAATCAAAAAAAGACTTTTACCGCCTGCGCATGGCCGACACGGCTAATTTCCATGTATTGCTGGCATTGCTGAACCTGTATTTCAAGCCAGAGACAAAGCCAGCGGCAAAAAAAGCAGCACCCACCTGAACAAATTTTTCCTGCCAGGCCAGGATGCAAGGCATCACATTCTTAAAAGAATATCGCCTGCCAGCCCGCCGCTGGCATGACCAGATTATCCTTGGCAGCGACAACATCCCTGGTAGGAAATTTGGCGCAATACACCTTGTTTTTCATCATATCGGTTTCATTGCTCGTAGCTGGCAATTGGCTTTCCTCATTGCCTTTGACCAGTACCGTCTGGTCTTGCCTAGGGTAGCAAATGCCTACGCCATGGATGGTGGGCATGAACAAGCGCAAATACCAGGGCACCAGTTCTTTGACAGCCAGGCGGGCAGATTCCAGGCTGTCGTTGATGTCAGCATATTTGAAAACATCGGGTGGTAACTTGGGGAGCAACATGATGTTGACGTCCATGCTGCCTTTTTTCTGGTTGGTGACAAATTCTGCCCCTTCGGCATAGGCCACGGCATCCAGCGGCACGTTGACATCACCGGCGGCGGATATCTCCAGTTTCTTGCGGTTTTCTTTACTGTCGAGATAAATTGCCAGATTGGGGATGACAGCGTGGGTCTTGGCCGCGGTAACGCGAATGACAATCTCAACCTTGTCTTTGCTGGCAGCCTTCACTTTGGAAATCATGTCATAGGCGACTTTATACGGCATGATGGCCGGATCTCTGATGGCTTTGACTTCCACGCTTTGTGGCTCATCAGTGGCACTGGCGTGAGCACTAGTTGTACTAGCTGGCACAGCGGTCTGGGCTTGCGCCTGAACTGGCCCGGTAGCCAGACTCAGTGATGCCAGCATGCATGCCAGCACGGTGGCATATCTGACAGTAGAGGGGACAACAGCATGCATACATATCCTTGTTGGGTGATCTTGCCGGACAAGGATGATCCCTGTCGGTCTGTCCATGCTGGCCAGCAAGTGCTATCTTTGCACGATCAGGCCTGCAGTCTTGATCCCAGTGTCCTCATTTTCAGCACAAGGTGCTATATTTTTGAGCAAGGTAGCGGATATTTGCACGAAAGGTATCGTTTAACAGAACTTATTGTCAATCCCAGGAAAAGTCTCAGGGCTTGCAGCATCACTTTACCTCGATCGCTTCCACCCGTATGACTTCGCAAGCGCCTGCCCCCGTATCATCGCGGGTCAGCGAAGAACGCCAGTGCCAGCCATCGGCTGCCCTGGCTTCTACCAGTTGACCGCGTATCTTGACCACCTGGCCTACCCGCACATCACGCATGATTTTTTCCAGCGCAGGCGTGGTGGGGATCAAATGCATATTGGCGCTATGGGTGGCAATTTCTGATGGTGGTCGAGGTGGTTCTTTTTCCCAGCGATAAAAATAGAAACGGTTGCTCTGCCCTATGGAAAGTTGCTCGATGACCGCCGTATCCGACATAGAACCCCAGCCCAGCGCCAGATCGACAGGAGCCAGTTGGGCTTCACGGTCAGAAGAATAGGTTTGTTTGGATAAGACCCGCGCTTCTATCGTGAAATCTGCCAGCGCAGTCAGCTTGTAATTATTTTGCTCATACACCGTACCATTGCTGAGCATGGTTTGCACCGGTTCATTCGGTGCGATGCTGCCAGGCGGCACCGGCAGCGGACGATTACGCCAGTGTTGTACTGCGAAGATGAGAACGATTGCAACGAATAGCCAACGCCATGAAAACATGTTTGTACCCTGTACCATGAACCTGCAATGACTTGCAGAAAATCAATATCATAGGTCAATTTGTACGGGGTGTAAGCTCTTTATTGCGAGGGGTCCAGGCTAAGAAATCTCAAACAGGGGGACATTGGCCGTATTGAATCTGTCATTGAAAATGCCTATCAGGGCAATATCTCCCGCTTGCAAACCTGTCGTGGTTGCATGGCTATACGCATACAGATAAGCGACATTATTATCATAGGCCCAGATATAACCACTGCCGGTATTACCGCTTTGTTCTGCAAGCAGAGGAGCACCCAGGTTGGCCAGCAAGGCGGAGCCATCCAGCACATTGGCCAGCACAGCCTTGTCACCCGCGATGTCATAGCGTATCACGGCTACATCGGCATTTTTTTGCAAGATAAGGTTAACGCCACCCAGGATTTCTTGCACCTGGGCTTTGCCAGCTATGCCCACGGCGCTGGTCTGGTCAGCATCCAGACGCACATGCAAGACACCAGGGGCCAGCCATGAGTTCACAGTATCGCGGTCTGCCGAGGTGTTGATACCTGGTGTGGAAGCATCATCGGCAAAACTGATTTCCACGGTCTTCAAGCCTGAACCTGGGCTGAAGACACCAAAGACATTGATATTATCTATCCCTTTACCGCCGCGAACAAACAAGCTCCCCTCTACATTCGCAGAGGAATAGAGAAAATCATCACCATCACCCGCATCGACCCGGCTAGTGTTGACGGTCAAATCCCTGAGCGTGATGACATCATTGCCGCTACCGGCAAAAATATCGCCAGCCCATGTATAAATATAATCGTTGCCCGCACCGCCATAGATGACATCGCGCGATTCGCCCCCATAGATAGTGTCATTGCCAGCACCACCAATGATGGTGTCTGGCGCTGCCGAGCCTAATACCACGGTATCATTGGCAGTTAATTGCTCGATGTAGGATGGGTTCTGCAGAATTATCGTTTTCAGGCCGGGATTATTGACCTGGTACAAACCGGATGTGCCGCCTGTCAGCACCAAAATCTCAATATTGCCAGCCGTATCTATCGTGCTCAGGCTCTTGCTGCTGATACTGTCACTGATGCTGAGTTTATCTGCGCTGCCTGCCCCGAGATCAATACGACCACCGGTCAGCATGCTGGTATTGACCGTCAGCATGTCACTGCCAGCACTGGCCGTCAGCCCATTCACGTTGTAGATGCCCTTGCCTGTGCCGGTATCAAAACCGGCTGAGATAACGCTGAGCACATTGCCACCAGTGACGGTGGTCAGAGCGGTGCTCATCTCCTGGGCAAAATCCGGCAGGGAGGGGAATGGCCTGTGGTCCAGGGCTCCCGAGAAAATATTGCTCACATTATTGAGAGAAGAAAAAATATTGACTGCATCTGCATCAATATTTTTGAGCCAGCTTTTGACTGAATCAACACTGTATGCACGCGAGTAAGCAATAATCGAATCTGCCGTATCAAGCTTGGAGGTAAATACGCTGGCAGCCGCCACTTTATTCAAGAGTGCCTGTTGATCCATGCTCGCTGCGGCGGGCCCGCTCATGATAGCCAATGCAGCTTGCCCCATGGATATGGCGCCGCTCTCCAGCTGCCCTGCCCAATATTTCATGCCCGCTGCATCAGCGCTATGCCCAAACAAATTCAGGTAGAGAGCATTGATGATTTCGGGAGTGGTCTTGTTCAGATAGACAGCTTTATATTCTTGCTGCTCACTGAAAGACTTGGCAATATCTTGTATGTTGATTTGCTTGCTTGCCAGGCGATTCTCCCAATAGTCCAGGCCTGCAGGGTCTGCGGGCCGGCCAAAATAGGCGATATAAAGTTGCTGTAAGACTGTAGTGTAAGTACTCATCATCAACCTTAGCAATTTGGAAACCCGAATATATCAGCGATGTATAAAAACACAAGTGACATTTGTATGACTTAAAGCCGGGCATGCCAGATTGCTTATGCTAGGAAATTTCAAACAAGGGCACACTGGCTAAACTGAGCCTGTCATTGAAAATACCTATCATGGCAACGTCTGCCGCTTGCAAACCTGTCGTGCTTGCAGGCTATAGGCATACAGATAAGCGGCATTATTGTCATAGGCCCAGATATAAGCATTGCCAGCCGCGGGCCAATTTATGATGGCAAAATAGGATGGCAAAAACTGCCTGCCTTATGGATATTCTATTTGTTCTGTCTAACACTTCAAACCTGCAGCATAGTCAGTATGGGCAAACAGTTTTGATACAATGCATAGACAAGGTCGGGCGTGGTCTTGATCAAGACTTTCATTTGGACATCCGAATAAATCAACAACTTGCAAAAATACAACTAGCATTTATATAAACTAAAGCCCAGCATGCCAGACATCTTTTTTTGCGGTGACACCCATGGCAACTTCCAGCACGTGATTGATGCCGTGCAGGAAAAGCGCCCGGCTGCCATCGTTTTTCTAGGCGATTTGCAAGCCAGGCAACCACTGGAAGTGGAATTGACCACCATCCTGGACTTGACCGAGGTCTGGTATATCCATGGCAACCATGACACCGATACCGATGCTGACTACGACCATCTGTTTGGCTCTGCCCTCGCCCATCGCAACCTGCATGGTCGCGTGGTCGACGTAGCGGGATATAAGATTGCCGGTCTGGGTGGTGTGTTCCGCGGCCATATCTGGATACCGCCAGGGCCAAAGAATTTTCATACGCACAGGGAATACACCGCCAAAGCCGGTAAAGAAAACCGCTGGCGCGCTGGCTTGCCTCGCAAGCACTACAGCTCTATCTTCCCGACCGACTACAACTACCTGGCCAGCCAGCGCGCCGACATCCTCGTCACCCACGAAGCGCCCAGTGCCCATCCCCATGGTTTTGCCGCTATCGATGAACTGGCCCAGCGCATGCGCGTGAGCCGCAGTTTCCATGGCCACCACCATGACCGCATCGACTACAGCAAGCACCGCGAGCGCCTGGGCTTTAACGCCTATGGAGTAGGTTTATGCGGGATGAGCGATCTCGATGGCAATGTCGTCGTGGCGGGCAAGCATGATCATGAAGTGCCCTGGGCTACGCTGCACCGGCGCTGAACTGCACTGCACTGCACTGCACTGAGCAGGGAAGCCTACACCTTCCTGTTGGCCATCAAGGCCTCTATCTCTACCACTGTCTTGGGTACGGCGTGGCTTAATACCTCGCAAGCATGGTCAGTGACCAGCACATCATCTTCTATGCGTATGCCTATGTTCCAGTACTGTTCAGGCACGCCAGGTGCGGGCAGTATGTAGATGCCGGGTTCTATGGTCAGGCACATGCCGGGGCACAGCATGCGCCAGGGGTTTTCTCCGGCATCTGCTGGCTCCTGGTAAGCGCCGACATCATGTACATCCATGCCCAGCCAGTGACTGGTGCGGCACATGAAAAATTGCCGATAAGTGCCATGACTGATGACATCGTCGACACTGCCGCATTGCTCACTGTCCAGCAGGCCGCAATCAAGCATGCCTTGCACCAATACCCTGATGGCTGCCTGATGCGGGTCCATGAATCTTGCACCAGGGCGCACCGCTGCGATGGCAGCCAGTTGCGCCGCCAGCACAATCTCATACAAAGTCTTTTGCACCGCGCTGAACTTGCCACTGACCGGATAAGTACGGCTAATATCGGAGGCATAGCCCTGGTATTCACAACCCGCATCAATGAGCACCAACTCACCCGCCTTGATGACGGTGGCACCGGGATTGTGATGTAATACACAGGCATTGGCACCGCTGGCAACGATGGCCGGGTAGGCTGGTGCTGCTGCCCCCTGGCGATGGAACTCATGCAGCAATTCAGCTTCCAGCTGGTATTCAGTCTGGCCGGGCCGGGTAAATCGCATGGCGCGCGCATGGGCTGCGGCCGATATGCTGGCCGCCTTGCGCATGAGTGCGATTTCAGACTCGTCTTTGATGAGGCGCATCTCATCCAGGATCGCATGCACATCGTGGGTGACAGCTGGCAGGCGTACACCATTGCGGGCTTGCTGGCGCAGCTTGTGCAAGCAGCTTTGCAAGCCAGCATCCAGCCTGGCATTGCTGCCTTGCGCATGATACAAAGCAGCTGCATTTGCCAGCAAACCTGGCATCTGTTCATCCAGAACAGTCGCAGAATACGCCGTATCAAAACCAAAATGTGCGCGCGCGCCTGCGGGACCATGGCGAAAGCCATGCCAGATTGCATGCTCAGGGTCTTGCTCAAGACAAAACAAGATGGACTCATTCTGCTCCCCTGCCACGAGCACGATCACGATCACAGCATTGGGCTCACTGAAACCGGACAGGTAATAAAAATAACTGTCGTGCCTATAGGGATATTCCACATCGCGGTTACGCATGACTACTGCGGCATTGGCGATGATGGCGACACCACCGCCCAGGGCACGCATATGCGCCATGAGCCTGGCTCTTCTATTCGCGTAAATGTGCGTGGATACGAGTTCTGACATACTACATCCTCAAGGTTTTACAGCTGGCTAGCTGCATGTTTTTCTGGACGCCAGGCCCAGTTCAGGTTGACACCCAGACTGGCCAGCACGATCAGGATCAGGCCCAGCATTTGCACCAGGCTGATGCGCTGGCCATAGACCAGGTAATCCACCCCAACTGCCGTCGCTGGATAAATAAAAGTCAGCACAGCAATTGCCGTAGTGGGCATCTTGGGCAAAGCACCATAGATCAGCACATAGGCCAGCGCGGTGGGTAGCAAACCCAGGCCAGCCAGCCATGCCCATTGCTGTATCTGTATGCCACCGGCAGGCAAGCTGATGAAGCCTACCAACAAGATCAATCCAACCAGGCAATGGATCAATGCAATCAAATGCGGCGGCATATTGCGCATGGCGCGCGTGCTCAGGGTGACACCGGCATAGGCGCAAGCACCTGTCAGTGTCAGCAACAAACCCGTCAAGTATTGCTCGCTCATCTGCATGTCACCAGCCTGCAAGCCACAAGCCAGCACCAGCCCGGCAAAGCCCAGGCTTACCCAGGCCAGTTTGTTGGCAGCGATTTTTTCGCGGAACAATACCGCGCCCAGCAGCAGGACGATAAACGGCTGTACATGAAAAACGATGGTCGTGACAGAAATACCGATGCGCTGTATGGCGGCAAAAAATGTGACCCAGTTCAGCACCATGAGCAGACCACCAAACACAGCCAGAGCCAGGTTCTTGCGGGAGAAATTGCTTGCAACAAACATGCCTTTGTACGTGCAATACAGTGCCAGCGCGATGGCGGCAAACAGGCAGCGGAAGAACACCGTCGTCACCGCATCGAGGCCCGCTTCGTGAATAAATATGCCCAGCGTTGCCAGCATCAGCATGGCGGCGATGTAAGCCAGAGTGGCGTGGCGCTTATATGGAATAGTGACTGGTGATGCAGACATGCTTTGCTCCCTGCTAGAGTATTGCGCTATCATGGGTTTTGTTGATGCATCAGACAAGCTGATTAAATTGAAGTTATACATTCGAAAAACTGAATCATGAATTTCCCTGAACTCAACCTCAGCCAGTTGCGCACCTTTGTGCTGGCCGCCGAACGCCTGAGCTTTGTCAGTGCGGCAGAAGCAGTGCACAGGTCACAAGCCGCAGTCAGTATGCAGATCAGCAAACTCGAAACCAGCCTCGGCCAGCCCCTGTTTGAACGGCATACCCGGCGCATCGCCCTGACGCTGGCGGGTGAAACCCTATTGCCCTATGCTCGTCAGCTATTGCAGACCGAGCAGGCGGCACTGAATGCATTACGTACGCAACAAGTGGTGGGCAAGGTGGTGCTGGGTTCGCCCGACGATTATGTGTCCTCGCTATTGCCTGCTGTGCTGGAGAGGTTTTCCAGGAGATTCACTGGCGTAGAAATAGAGCTGGTGTGCCTGCAAAGCCTGTTGCTCAGGCCCTTGCTGAAGAAAGGTGCCATCGACCTGGCCTTCGTCACCCGCGATGAAGGCCTCGATGGTGCCTTCATACGCCGCGAACCCATGGTCTGGGTAGGTGCAGAAAAACATGCAGTGTGGAAAAAAAGTCCGCTGCCAGTTGCCCTGTACGACAAGGGCTGCGTCGCCCGCGCCCATACCCTCGCGGCACTGGAAAAAAGCGGCCTGCCATATCACTCCACCTACAGCAGCCCCAGCCTGCTGGGCATACTGGCAATGGTGGAAGCGGGCCTGGCAATCGCCGCCCTGGCCGAATGCAGCGTGCCCGCACATCTGGTGCGCCTGGGCAAAGCAGAAGGGCTGAAACCGATAGCGCCGCTGGATATTGTGCTGATCAAGGGCAGGAAAAATAATTCGCCTGCGGCGGAGTGTCTGGCGAATGAGATTATGCAGGTGCTGAGTGAGCGGCGTGGGTCTTAGTTATGGTTTAGCTTGCTCATTCGGGTCAAAATCGAGATTCAAAGCTTCTTTAGGTAAATAAACCAATTTTTTTCCTGTACTTGAAATCAGGGAGATGCCATCACTTTCTTGTTTGATGGTGATTTCGCTTGAATTGCTTCTACGGAAAACCAGCAAAGAAAAATGATTATCCTGTTTCGATTTCAAATATAAATATGCGTCTTTACGATAAGTCCCGAAGCCTGTATCCACAATCACAGAAATAAAAGACTTTCCGTCATATTCAAATTCCTTTACTGCTGCCCCTGGAAATACTTTAGCCATTCTCTCCTCTATCTGTTCTTTACTACCCGAGCGGAATGAAGAATGAGTTATTTCTTGCGGCTGAGCGACAGCGCAATGTAAAGAAAAAAGTAAAACAAGAAACAATGTGATACGCATTTTATCTTTGATGATCGGTAGCGATCAGTTAGTGGCGGCAACAACAGGAATACTATCAACAAACTGTTCAAAGCGGATGATCTTACCTTCTTTTAATTGCCACAGGTGGGCGACCCTGGCTGTAAAAGACTTCTGACTTGCCTTGTGCTTGCCGCTATAAGTGCCATAAGCCATGACCTTGTCGCCACTGGCGACATAATCTTCCACGGTGAATTTGTAGCCTTCCCATTCTGTGGCGAGACGGTAAAAGACATTCTTTTGTATATCGGCGAGGCCAATATAAGTACCGGCATAGGGGAAACCTTTCGCTTCTGTCCAGCTGGCGTCTGTCGCCAGATAGCGTTCGAGGTTCTTGCCGTTTTCTTCCGAGGTCTTGCCTTCGTAAGTGCTTTTGATGATAGCGAGGTTGCTCATTTTTTTACGCTTCGCAGTTAGCAACATGGCGAACCATCGTTCGCCATGTTCAGTGCCTTTCTAGTGAATTGACTTGAGCAAACTCACCACTTCATCTCACCTTTATTCACTTTTGCACCGATATCCAGAGACAAGCCTGGTGGCGCATCAGGGTAGGCTTTTTTCATGGCCTCAATCAACTCTGCGCCAGTTTTCGTCGCCGCTGCATTTTTTTCGAATGACAGCAAATAGCCCCTGGTAAAAGTAATCGCACTGATGTCGATGGCGGTGCCTGGTTTCATGTGGCCGGGGACGACAATTTTGGGTTGCAGTGAGGCCATTTCATCGAGCTGTGCAACCCAGGCGCTGCGTTCTGCAAGGGTTTGGGTATCTGCTGTCCAGACGTGATAATTGCCAAACACGCCGATGTCACCGACGATGGCCTTGATCGAAGGTATCCAGAAATAAGGGCGGTGTGCCAGCAAGCCTTTATTGCCGCGCAGTTCTACCATTTCACCATCGACAGTCAGACTATTGCCTTTAAATGCCTTGGGCAAGACGGGGGTACGTGGCGCATTGACACCAAGTTTTGGTCCCCAGAAAGCGACTTTGGCTGCCACTTTGGCAGACAGTTTTTCCAGCACTTCTGGCGTAGCGACGACTTCTGCCTGCGGAAAGATTTCTTTGAGGGTTTCTACACCGAAGTAATAATCAGGGTCGGCCTGGCTGACCAGTATGGTTTTAAGTTGCTTGCCGCTATCGAGCACATTGGCAGCGATGCGCAAGGCATCTGCACGGGTGAAACCAGCATCGATCACCATGGCTTCTTTTTCACCATAGACCAGGGTGGAATTAACATTGAAGCTATTGCCGTCAGCGGTATAAACCTTAACCTGCAAAGGTGTGGCTGCCTCGGCAGAGGCGAAAGTGAGGGCGAGGGTAGTGGCCAGGATGGTAGTTCGCAGCATGGTGGGTTCCAGTATGTATCAGTTGAGTATCAGTTGATGAATCTTCAGCGATTCAGTGCTTGCAGTTTAATTTCATTTTTCAATCAGATAAACCCGTTAAAATGCACATTACTGTTTCAAAATTCGATCAAATTACGGGAAAATCATGGACAGACTGACAGCAATGCGGGTGTTTTGCGAGGTGGCGACCAGTGGCAGCTTTAGTGCGACCGCTGACAAGCTGGACATGTCGCGCGCCATGGTGACGCGTTATGTCAGTGAGCTGGAAAGCTGGCTCAATGCCCGCCTGCTACAAAGAACCACGCGCAGCGTGACGCTGACGGATGCCGGTGAACAATGCCTGCGCCGCAGCCAGCAAATGCTGGCGCTGATGGAAAACATAGAAGAAGAAACCCGCAGCGACGATGCAGAATTGCGCGGGCAATTGCGCCTGACTTGCAGTGCATCATTTGCATTTGCACACCTGGCGCGCGCAGTCTGCAAGTTCCTGGCATTGCACCCCTTGCTGAAGATAGACTTGCATGCGGGTGACAGCGCCATCAATCTGGTGGAAGCGCGCATTGATCTGGCGATACGCATCAGTAGTGACCCTGATCCCTTATTGATAGCACGGCCACTGGCAGTGTGTGATTCGGTATTGGTGGCGTCGCCCGCCTATCTGCACCAGGCTGGCTTGCCTCAACATCCACAAGACTTGTCGGCGCATCGCTGTCTGACCCACATCAATTATGGCCGCAACACCTGGCATTTCCAGCGCGAGGATGTGGCCGTACAAGTCGATATCGCCAGCCATTTCAATGCCAATGACGCGACCGTTTTGTTGCAAGCTGCGCTGGCTGGCGCGGGCATTAGTGTGTTGCCGACCTATCTGATGGGTGACCATGTACGTAAAGGCGACATGCACATCATCCTGCCTGAATGGAAAGCACCGGACAGAACCATTTATGCCCTCTTCCCTTCACGCCGCCATTTGTCACCAGCGGTACGTGCCTTGCTGGATTTTCTGGTGGCAGAATTTGCCAGCCAGCCCTGGTGATTTGATTGCTCGTAGGAGCGGCTTCAGCCGCGAATGGTCAACAATAGTCCGCGACCATTCGCGGCTGAAGCCGCTCCTACATGCCCCTGCACGATTCTACAAGTCCGTGACTATGCCAGCGGTTCTTGCTGCGTCGTGCAATGTATGCCGCCACCGCCTGCTGCTATCGGGTCTATGTTCAACTGCACGATACGCCTGCCCGGATACAGGTCAGCCAGTTGTTTTTTTGCGTAGCTGTCTGCTTCTGCATCACCAAATTCTGGCAGAATGACGGCGCCATTACAGACATAGAAATTAATATAGCCTGCCGCAAAATTCTTGTTTTCAAATGCTGGCCGCACTGATCTCGGTACCGGGATAGGGAAAACCTGCAAGGCCTGACCCTGTGCATCACGGCTATTGCGCAAGATGTCGAGATGGCGTCTGGTGACCTGGTATTCTGGCGACGAAGTATCATCATCCAGATTGGCCACTACCACGCCGGGCCTAACAAAGCGCGCATAAAAGTCAGTGTGACCGTCGGTGATATCGGCCCCGGCAATGCCAGGTAGCCAGATGACTTTTTTGATGCCGAGTACCCGCAAGAGTTCTTTTTCGCATTCTGCTTTTGTCACACCTGGATTGCGGTTGGCATTGAGCACGCAGCTCTCGGTGATGATGGCCGTGCCGCTGCCATCGACTTCTATGCCACCGCCTTCCAGCGTCAGGCTGCTGTTGATGAAACTGCTGGAAGTCTGCCTGGCCATGCCTGCTGCCACCTGGCGGTCCAGTGCATAGGCCTGCTTTTTGCCCCAGCCATTGAAATTGAAACCCACCCCGGCTTTGGCGCGCTTGCTGCCAAGTACAAATACCGCACCAGTATCACGCAACCACAGGTCATCGATTTCTTGCACGATGAGTTTGATGCGCGGGTCACACTTTTGTTTTGCCAGGGCCAGGTCTTGCTGGCGCACCAGCATGTTCACAGGTTCAAAGGCGACAATCGCATTGGCGATGCCTGCGAGGCTGTCACGCACCGGATTCAACAGGCGGCGGCCCCAGATGGCTTCTGATGCACCAAAGGCCATCCAGGTTGCTGCATGTGGATCGGCTTCATCTGGCATGCGCCAGGCTTCAGCCGTCTGACTTGGTGCGCTATTGTTGCTGCCTGTCAGGCTCACAGGCGTATTGGCAACTTCTGAACTGGCTTCGCCACCGCAGGCATATAGCAAGCCAGGGGCAAGCACGATGGCGCTGGTGTGTATGGTCCTGGTCAAAAAATTTCTGCGTTTGGTATTCATCATTTTCTCTGGCTTTCTCATGTTAGCGTCAAGCAGACTGGAAAATACCTGCATTAAAAGCAAGATATCTCAGTGATCTGGGCATGTACAGAATTGTCCTTGACTTTAATCATGAGAAAAAGCGATATTATTTGTCCTTATTAATCAAGTTTTCTCATATCTTATCCATGTCAAAACAAAAACTTCCTTCACAGACTTTGCTGGCAGGTTTTGAAGCAGCAGCCCGGCATGGCAATTTTTCCAGAGCGGCAGATGAGTTACACCTTAGCCAATCGGCTATCAGCCATCAAGTACAACAACTGGAAGAGCAACTGAAACAGCCGTTGTTCCGCCGCGTGGGCCGTGGGGTGGAATTGAATGTCGCTGGAGAAGTTCTGCTAAAAAGCGTACAGCGCGCGATGACCGTACTAAAGGCCGGGCTGGGGCAGATTGCCACTTATCTCGACCCTGGCCTGGTCGTCGTGACCTGCCCTGCGCACATCGCCCATGGCTGGCTGCAACCCCGCCTGGCCAGTCTGCAAAAGCAACTGCCTGATCTATGTCTCATGCTCTCCACCGATATGACAGCGCGCTTTGTCGATGAAGTCGATGTCGATATCAGCATCAGTGACCGGCCCTTGCTGCAGGAAGGCTTGACTGAGTTGCCGTGGCTGCAGGATAGCTGGGTAGTGCTTGCCAACAAATCGCTGGCCGATCACATCAATGCATTGCCCGCCAGTGAACATCACTTGCATGCGGGTTTGCTATGTCTGGAACAAAGCCTGAGCGATGAAAAAACTGCATCGCTGTTCTTGCAGGAGCTGATGCATTTCCGCAAACTTGCTTTGTTTGATGATATGCGTCTCTTGCTCGATGCGGTGCAACGAGGCCGTGGTATTGCCTGTCTGCCGCGCCTGCTGGCAGATGAAGCTCTGCATGATGGCCGCCTGTGCATGCTGGATGCCTACCCGCAAACCGCGGGGCAGACCTGGTACTTGTCTGCCATGGTGACCACGCCCAGGGCCGACATCGTCAAACAAGTGTTTGACTGGTTGCAGGCTGAAGCAAAAAAATAACTCAGATATCGATGGAGATACAGACGCAAATACAGACGCAAATACAGGCACAGATGCAGGCACAGGAAATATCCTGCATCACACTCCGCACACCCTCAGCCATTCTGTAAAAAACAAGCGCGCCTGATGTGCCAGGTCCAGCGCAAGACTAGCGGCCTGCTGGCGCATCTGCGTTACCGATAATTTCTCATGTGCCATTTCAAAAGCATGGCCTACGTACCAGGCTTCCAGCCCTGCTGCCGTGACCTCTGGGTGGCATTGAAATGCCAGGCCATGCTTGCCCCAGCTATATGCCTGGTTGTGGCAAGCCTCACTCGATGCCAGCAATTGCGCGCCCTCTGGCAAATCAAAGGTATCGCCATGCCAGTGGAACATATTGCAATGCCGTGCATCAAAATGCCGCACTGGCGTGTCCTTGCCTTCGTTCGTCATCGTCAGCGGATACCAGCCTATCTCTTTGGCAGCAGCAGGATAAACACTGGCCCCCAGCGCCCGCGCCATCACTTGTGCCCCCAGGCAAATGCCCAGGGTAGGCAAGTCTGCATGCAGGCGTTGCTGCAGGAAATACACCTCTTGCAACAAGAAGGGATAATTGTCATCTTCATAGGCACCGATAGGGCCACCCAGCACGATACAAACATCGGCTGCCAGCGGGTCTAGCAAGGCCCAACTCTGGGTACTGGCATTGACTTCCTGAATGGCAAAGTCCTGCTCTTTCAGAAGTGCAAGAAAACTGCCTGCGTCTTCAAAAGCGACATGGTGGATGATAAGAGCGGTTTTCATGCCAGAAAAACTTTCTAAAAACGGTGTCGGGACAATTCCCCTTACGTCACAATAACAATATAGTATTGAATACTATCATTGACAACCGCACCCTGCAGTAGCGGCTTTAGCCGCGAATCCGCAGCCTCGTAGGTTGGGCCGGGCCTCGCTAGGCTACGATTTACCAGCCCAACACTGGACGTTTAAATGACGTAAGTGTTAGTTGAGGCCGAGTGTTGGGTTGATGAAGCGTAACTCAACCTACAAGGACTGCAGTAGCGGCTTTAGCCCGGCCCAACCTACGCTCTCAACCAGACTCAGGTTTACTTCTCCTTCATCCCCATTTTCTCCAGCGTCAGGGTCTCATCCGCCCGGCCCCAGCCACCATCGGTGACTTCTTCCACCAGCACCATGGTATAAGGCCGCACGCCTTCACCGAAATATTCGACGAACATGGCGGTGGTGCGGTGAATGATTTCTTCTTTGCGGCTGGCATCGATGATGCCTTCAAGGAATTTGAAATTGGCAAATGGCATGATTTTTTTCCTTTAAATAGGACTTACGCAAAATTGTCCCAGCAAGGCGTAGCGACGAAGACAGTACTTTAGTACGACTAGGAGCTGCAACGCAGCTGGGGCGGTTTTGCGTAAGTCCCATTAAAAATAAATTAGGCGAAACCGCCGTTCACCCGTAAAACTTGTGAATTGACCCACACACCATCAGGGCCAGCCAGGAAGGCGACAGCGGAGGCGATCTCGGCTGGCGTGCCTATGCGCTCCATCGGTGCCATCCTGGCGATGTTATTGACTTGCTCTTCCGTCTTGCCGTTGAAGAACAACTCGGTGCCGACCGGGCCGGGGGCGACGGCATTGACGGTGATATCACGCCCGCGCAATTCATTGGCCAGCACATGCACCAGTCCTTCTACCCCGGCCTTGCTGGCGATGTAGGGGCCATAAGCAGGAAAGGATTTGGCAATCACGCTGGTCGACAAGGCAATGATGCGCCCACCTTTTTCTACATGCTGTGCTGCCTGAGCCAATACCAAAAAAGCACCGCGCAAATTGATGGCGATGAGCTTGTCAAAGGCATCGACATTGCTGGTGTTGATCGTGGTCATGGACATGCTGCCAGCACTGTTGACGACCACGTCTATGCGGCCAAATACTTCTTTGGCGGTGGCAAACAATTGCGCCACGTCCTCAGGCTCGCTGACATCGCCCTGCACCGCTATCGCCTTGCCACCGGCTGCCTGTATGGCGCTGACGGTCTCCTGCGCCCTGGCGACATTGCCCGCGTAATTGACGACGACGGCAAAGCCATCTGCCGCCAGGCGCAGGGAAATGGCCTGGCCTATGCCCCGCGAGCCACCGGTGACGATGGCGGTCTTAGTTATTTCATTACTCATATTTCTCTCCTTGGTGAAGATCATCCAGACTGATATGTCTGCATGGATTACACTTTAACTATTCAACCCAGCAAGATAAATACTGATAAACTCAGAACATAATTCAACCCAGCTCAACAATCATGGACCGCCTCGATACCCTGCAGCTATTCACCCGCATCGTTGAAACCGGCAGTTTCAGCCGGGCGGCGGATATGCTGGACATCCCCCGGGCCAGCGCCACCCATGCCATCAAGCAACTCGAAACCCGCCTCGGCACGCGCCTGCTGGAGCGCACCACGCGTCAGGTACGCACGACCCTGGATGGCCAGGCTTTTTATGAGCGCTGCGTGCATATCATCAGTGAACTCGATGATGCAGAAGCATCGATGCGGCATGTGGCCGCCAATCCGCGTGGGGTCTTGCGAGTAGACATGCATGGCACCCATGCGACACAAGTCGTGTTGCCACACATACAGGAATTTCGCGAGCGTTATCCCGGCATAGACCTGGTGGTCAGCAGTGGTGACCGCCTGGTAGACCTGGTACGTGAAGGGGTGGATTGCGTGATACGCGGCGGTAACCCGCGTGACTCAACGCTGGTAGCACGCCGGCTTGCGCTGATGCCGCAAGTGCTGTGCGCCAGCCCGGCTTATCTGGCCAGGTTTGGCACACCGCACCACCCCGATGATTTGATGCTGCACCAGGCCGTCAGATTCTTTTCCAGCACGACAGCAATAGACTATCCCATCGTGCTAAACATAGCCGGTCAGGTGCAAGAGTTTGATGTCGGTGGCTGGATGACAGTCAATGATGCCGAGAACTATGTCACCTGCGCCCTGTCTGGTTGCGGCCTGATACAGCTGCCGCGCTTCCACATCGCCGATGCCCTGCGCGATGGCCGCCTGGTAGAAGTGCTGGCCGGGTGGCAAAGCCCACCCTTGCCAGTCACCGCCCTCTACCCCTACCGCCGCCAGTTATCACCGCGCGTGCGGGTGTTTGTGGATTGGCTGGTGGGGTTGTATGAGCAGAAGTTTGGGGTCTTGCCGCTTGAGGGTAAGATGGGGTGAGGTTGATGAAAGAACAGATGTTTGTGGGAATTGCTGAGCACAATCAAATTTCGTAGGTTGGGCCGGGCCTCGCTAGGCTACGGGTTATCAGCCCAACACTCGGCCTCAAAAAACGTATACGTCATTTAAACGCCCAGTGTTGGGCTGGTGAAGCGTAGCCCAACCTACATTGCTATGCGGTTCAATTTTGCATCCATCACCTCAACAAATCACAACTCCACCAACACCTCAAAGCCACCATAAATCATGCGCTTGCCATCGCATGGCAAGGGGTTACTTTCTGAATTCAGGCGCGGGTCTGCCATGACTTTTTCCCAGGCCGCATTACGCACTTCTTTCGATGGCCAGGTCATCCATGAAAAAACCACGGTTTCATCTTCCTTGCATTGCACGGCCAGGGGGAAAGAAGTCAGCTTGCCGGGAGGCACATCGTCACCCCAGCATTCAACGATATTGAGCACGCCGTATTCTTTGAACACCGGTGATATTTTTTCTGAATACAGGCGGTAGGCTTCGCGGTTGGCATTGGGGACAGCAAGTACAAATCCATCGACATATTTCATGAAAAAACTCCTGGTCAGGCGCGGCTAGATGAAGGAAAAAATGGTGGATTCAAGTGCCATATACAGCAACAAAAATACACAAGCTGACTTGCCGCTGTGGCTGAATTTTAATCTACAATTTTTGATCAGGGTAAAGTTTATTTTTGCATCGAGTCAAAAAATATTTTACAAATTTATCCTTTAAAAACATCAACTTACGATAGCACAAGAGCACTCTGGTGCTAGTATGATACAAGCACTGTGCAAGTACTGTACTTGTACTAAACCAGCACCATACTGATCCTGCTGATCCCTGAATCCTGAATCCTGATTATTGATTCCTTAAATCTATATCCCACCGCCAAACGGGCGATGGGGGGGAGATAAAAAAATTTGGCGTTTTTCAAAATTTGCGGCAAGATAGAGGCTGCGAATTTTGTCGTCCCTAGCAAACCCACAGCGGACGCACAAGTAATACCCCAGCAGCACTCCAGCAGCATCCTGCCCACCCCGATTTGAAAGTAATCCCATGCGTCTCGCCTATTCCACCTGGCCCGAAATCACGGCTTTTCTGAACACGTCCAAAACCGTCATCATCCCCATAGGCTCGAATGAGCAACACGGCCCCATGGGCTTGCTGGGTACGGACTGGATGTGCCCGGAGATCATCGCCACCGCTGCCGAAAAAGTCGCCCAGCAAAACGGCCAGACCCTGATGCTGGCACCGACCTTCAACATCGGCATGGCGCAGCATCACCTGGGCTTTGCCGGTACGATTTCGCTGCGGCCTTCAACCTTCATGGCAGCGATTGAGGACTGGGTTTTGTCGCTGGCGCGCCATGGCTTTGACCACATTTATTTTTTGAATGGCCACGGCGGCAATATCGCCACCATCGAAGCGGCCTTCTCGCAAATTTATTCGCACTATTCGTACAACAACAAAACCTGTCCATTGACGCTGAAGCTCAAAAACTGGTGGGACTTGCCCAATGTCGCATCGCTGTGTCATGAGATGTTCCCGGTCGGCCATGGTTCGCATGCTACGCCTTCAGAAATCGCTGTCACCTATGCCGCTTACCCGGATCAGGTGCGCCAGGTAGAGCTGACACCCAAAATACCTCCAACTGGCCCCATCCTCGATGCCATCGATTATCGCGCCCGTTTCCCGGATGGCCGCATAGGTGCAGATTCAAGCCTCGCGACCATAGAGTTAGGGCAGCAAATCATAGACACAGCTGTTGCGGGCTTATTGAGCGATATCCAGACATACAGCGCAGAACAAAAACCTGCCTGAGTTTTACCCATCGCCATTAGCTTGCTGAAATATTCATCAACATTTCCTCATGGAAATCTGATACTGTTGGCTTTGTGGCGAGGTGCTGAAAAAGTAAGTTTGGGCTTTGCATTGCAAAATTAGCTTGCAAAGCCTACGCTGAATCCGTTGTTGTTATCCATCAAAAGTACCTGGCCGCATAGATAAAAACATATAACGGAGACATCATGAGACAATTTTTCAAAAGCATCTTCTTTGCCATTTCCATCTCCCTGTTCGCTCAGGGAGCTGCCTTTGCTGCCGATCACGCCACCGCGCAAGAAGCGACTGACATGATCAAGAAGGTCATCGCCTACTACAAAGCCAATGGTCCTGAGAAAACCTATGCTGCCGTGAACGACCCCAAGGGCCAGTTCATCTACAAGGATTTATATGTATTTGCCGGCACGGTTAAACCCGGTGGCGTCACCCTGGCCCATGGCGGCAACCCCAAGCTTTTGGGAAAACCTCTGGGTGAAATGCGTGATGGCGATGGCAAATTTTTTGTCAAGGAAATCAATGCTGTCGCAGGCAACAAAGAAGGCAAGGGCTGGGTAGATTATAAATGGGTGAACCCGGTGACCAAGGCACTGGAACCCAAAAGTACTTATGTAGAGCGGGTTGACGATATTTATTTTGCTTGTGGTATCTACAAATAATCTACAAATAAATCTGCTCTTAAGCTTCACTGCATTCAATTTATTTTGTTAATACGATACTGGCTGGCCGTGATTTTTCTGCACGGCCAGCTACCGTAATCAGATTACAACCAAATACCTTCCCCTACCCTGCTATTTCCATCAACAATCAATGCCGGATAAAAAGCGGTGCGCCATGCGCACCACTCTGGCTATACTGGCTATAACAAAATCACGCTCAACACCAGCATCAGCATGACCCACACAAGACTGCTGCGGCCGGTGATCAGGCTGAGGGCGACAAGCGCTATGCCAAATGTAAATGGATAAAGACTGTGCAGGCTGCCTGAGAATATGGCGCACAAAAAGACTTGAAAGACCCGGCTCAGCGTGCCATACAGGCGTCTATTGAGTTTGTTTTTTTCTGTCGCGGTATAGTTTTCCCTGCTTGCAGCGCTGGCAGTTTGGTGATTACTATTTTCCACATCACCAGGCAGCCTGACTGCGGGTGCAGCAGCCGCCTTCTTTTCTTCCTTCACTGCTTTTTTTTCTGCTGCCACTTGCTGCGTGGTTTGTTCCAGCACAGGCGCGGCGGCCTCTCTTGCCTGCCACCAGTCCTGGCCGTTAGCTCTTTGTGGCGTCTTGCCATTGGCCACTTGCTGGCGCAGTGTTGGCCTTGCAGCAGGTGCAGGCTGCGCTTGCGCCGCATATCGTGCACGCAAGGCCTTGATGCGTTGCAGCCAGGGCTGGCCCTTTGCAGGGTTGACCATGCAGACATAGCGCGCATAGCCTTCCAGCGCACCCAGCACGTCGGTATTGCCATTCCAGTGATAAGCAGCCGGTCCATTTTTTTCTACCTGATGCAGGGTGGCGCGAAAGCGGTGCAGGGTCTTGGCATCAATGGTGGGGCTGTGATTGACGACAATGCCGGTGACCTCCTGCTTCTGGCTGTGGCGCATGATGTGCTGCTTGTCGGGGTGCAGGGTGAAACCTTCATCGGCAATGATATGCTTGACGCGCCACAGGAGTTTGCCGACAGGAGGACGTTCTTTTTGTTTGCTGGAAAACGTCAGGTCATCGGCATAACGGGTGTACACAAAACCCAGTTTGGTCGCTGCGGCATGCAGGCGTTTGTCGAGCCTGTGACACAAAATATTCGTGATCATGGGGCTGGATGGTGCACCTTGTGGCAGGCTGCGTTTTTTGCCAGCGACGAAATATTTTTGGGTATCGACACGTACTTCTTCTGTTGCCTGTTCAGTACACAGCAAACCCAGCAGGGTGGCAATCTGGTCGCCATAGCCCAGGGATTTGAACACGCCTTTAACGCGCGGATATTCTATGCTGGGGAAGAAGTCTTTCAAGTCCAGGTTGATGACCACAGCCTGGCCCACATGCGGCAAGGCATTGCTAAGTATGGAATGTTGCGGCAAGAAACCATGGGCCGCAGGATGGCATGGCACTTTGGCGAGGATATGATCCAGCACCCAATACTGGCAACGCTTGAGGCGCGGCATGGGGGCAGAAATAAAGCGCTGCCCCCCCGTCTTTTTGGGGATAGAGAAGCGTTGGTAATGGCTGACCTGGCTGACCTTGCGCTGGAAACTCATGAAGCGCAATTCTGCCAGCGGTATGCCGATAGCTGTCGCCAGGTCCAGGGATTTTTGCAGCGCTGGCAATTGATAGCGTGCCAGCTTGTCGGTATTGGTGCTGGTGTAGTTCAAGCTTGTGGAAACACCCTCCCCCAGATAGCCGATATCGTTCTGGCGCTTTTCTTGCCAGGCCAGCGCCTTGGCGTGACGCAATTGCGCATGTTTTTGCTTGGTCAGCTCACGTTTTTCTTTTGCTGCCGCCATACGCTGCTTGCGCATGTCGCGCAGCGCAGCCTTGGGGTCTTGTACGCGACGCAGTTGATCCGTCAACTCATACAATTCTTTGCTGAGTGCCGCTTCACGGGTGATGAGTTCATCGGTCACCGATGGCTTGCCGCTGTCAGCGGGCCAAAAACCGAGACGACGCATCTCTTGCAAGACTACAGCATCTTTGGTGGTCGTGCGCAGGTGGGCATACAATTCATCGCGTGTCATCTGTGACAAGGGTTTGTCAGATGCTGCGGCGGTAGTCTGTGCGGCCTGTGGCTGTTGTTGTGTCATGACGCTGGTCTCTGTTTTCTTTTGAGAGCCTGATGTAATCAGTGTGCAAAAGAATTCACGTTTTCCAAATAGAACAAAAACGGTGAGCCAGACAAAAGAAGGGAAAGCGGCAGGAAGCTCATCGAAGAGCCTTCAGACTGAGAGGCTCCACTCGACGCCGGAAACGACTACCGGCGTGATGGGGTTCACGGAATCCACATCGTCATCACGCCGGTAGTCGTTTCCGGCACAGTGAAGAGAAACTCAGTGATGCATAGCTAAGCAAAAAACATGGATGGCGATACACCATCCGGATTGCAAGAGCCTTCCTGCCAAAATCTATTCTAATGTCCTGCTCACCTCCTGTAAATAACTACGATGTAAAAACTTGTAATCAGCAACTCACTTGTTATTGGCTACTTGCCGGATAGCCAGCATATGCTCACAAGGCCCACGGAACATGCGGTTGCGCACGTAGTAATCGCAACTGCAATTGCCTTCCACCAGCCTGTCATCATTGTCCAGCCTGATCATGGTCTTGCTGAGTTTCTTGGTATTGGTGAGGCTGGCACTGACGCTGGCTTTCCATTCGATGCCGCCCTCGGCAATAACAGAAGACTGCAAATCCAGTAACAGGTTTTTATGCACGAGCTGGGCTGCCAGGGCTTCGCGTTCACTGGCAAAGCGCAGGCTGGCGACATTGATGGGTTCGCGCACCAGATCGCGCCAGCGTGCCACCTGGTCAACCGCGTCATACACCACGCGACCTGCCTGCATGAGGCCAGTCAGGGCCGATGCCACCAGCTTGCTATCAAGTTGCAATTGCTGCGCCAGACTGGCGGTGCTGGCCGACCATTGCGACGACAAGGCATGTGCCACGGCTTGTGCCGTCGTGTCATCGACATCCAGGCGTGGGGCCAGCAAATCAAATTGCCCGGCACGTGACCAGTCATTCGCCGTCCAGCCGGACAAGCCCAGGGTGTAATCCATATCTGGCAGATGAGCGATCCAGAAGCTGGGCAAGCCTGTGCCCATGAGCATGACGCTGAACTTGTCAGCAACAGCGATCAGCCTCTCCAGCGTCAGCAGACGGCGGCGGCCCCAGATCCTGACTTCTGCGGCTTCTTTGCCAGTGAAGACAGAACGCTGGCACACCAACTTGATGCCCCAGGGTTCAAACAGCATGCTGATGGGCTGGCCTGGCTCAAGAGTGAAGCGTATCGAACGCGGCCCTACCCGCTCAGTCTTGCGGCGCAGGATGTGGCAAATGCTGTGCACATCCATGGGGTGTAAATCGAGCTTGTGGGCAGGCAGGGACATGGCCGTGCTGACCTGCAAAAAACCACGCATCCAGCTGTCTGGCAAATCTATCTTGGCTTCATGGTATTGCTCATCATGGCCGGTTTGTACCTGGAAGCCATCTGCCTGGATTTCAAAGCGGGTTTCTTTATAGGCGCGTATCTTTTGGAATTCTGCATACAGGTCTGCTGAATAATCAATATTCGTAGTGCCGCAGGCAAATTCACCGAGGTGCTTGAAGACATTATGGCGACAGCTCAGGCTGGCATAAGTCGATTCATCGCGGCTAAAGCATTCAAAGAAAACCTTGTCGGGATGCACCGTGATGACAGGGTCCAGCACTATCCACATGTCACGATTTTCTTTGTACAAATAATCAAAGTATTCAAGCTGTGCCTTGTAGAAAGGCTGCATGAGGCCATACTTTTGATTTTGCACCTTGGTGAGTTCTGCACGCACAGGGGCGATTCTTTCGCGCAGCTCTTTTTCCTGCGCCATGAAGTCGGCCAGCAGGCTGGCTTCATTCTCTGCCAGCCAGGCAAAGTAAGCTGTCCTGTCCTTGGGCTGGGTGCGCAGGTCAGACACCACCACATCATGCATGGCGCTGATGGCTTCGCGGTAAGCCAGTGCCAGCGTGGGTTGCAGGGTGGCAGCAAAATAAGTGGGAGTGCGCAAAGTATCAGGTGCGAACTGCATGCTGGTGGCAGTGGCACTGTCATTCACCTGGCTATTGCCAAAGTAGCGGTATTCAAACTTCATACAGACTCCGCAGAGATCATGGCTGCATCCTTGTGCAAGCGTGGGGCAATCAGTTGCATGGGCCAGTCGGCTGTATCAGCCAGGGTCGGGTAGCTGGCCTGCAACTGTGTCAGGCCGAGGATGTATTGCTCCTTGTCCTGGATCGCCACGGTCAATACCTGGCGGGTAAAGATCCGGGCAACAAATTGGGCATGCTCTGCCGACGATAAGCCCTGTTCCTGCAAGAAGCGTATCACCCGGTTTTTCACGGTACGGGCCTTGTTCACATGCGACAAGACACTGAGGAAATAAGGCTGCAATTGCTGCAAGTGTTGCAAGGCTGATGGCAAGTCACCACAAGTCTGCACACTTTGCTCCAGCCACTGGCTGACAAATAATTGCATGCTGGCGGATGGATGTTGAGCGAGGCTCAGGACATATTCCGCCGCATCTTCCACCCTGAAATGGCGGGTGATAAGCTGCCTGCCCAGTCTTTGTATGGCAGCTTGCTGATGGTCACACAGGGCCAGCAACTGGCTCAGCGACCATTCATCAGCACTGATATTGCGGGAAAAATAATCTGCTGCAAAGGAGCGGGTTTCTGGCCAGCGGGTATCGAGTAAGCGCAGTGCTTCACTAAGGTTGGCGCGCACTTCAGGCACATGCTGACTGAAGTAATGTTGTGCCCGCAGTCGTACTTGCAGGACGGCGTGCCTGCCCAGCAGAGCCCATTGCAGGACGCTGAGGCTGGCGGCCAATGTACCACTCACCTGTATCAATAGCATGGCACCCAGTTCTTGCGCGCCCTTGCTGCGGGCCTGCAATAAACGCCATTGCACATCGACAGGCAGGGCCTGCGTAGCTGCCAGCAAAGGGCCACTGCACCAGTGGATGATATCAGCGTGCACACTCTCCTCACCATCGGCGTTATCACTGCGAAAGATGACATCGATAAAGTGTGCCAACAGCTTTTCAGCAAAAGCAGCATCATTGGCGAGTTGGGTAATCACCGGTGTCATGGCAGCCCGCACACGCGTATCCAGTGCTGTTGCCAGGGTGGCGACGAGGTCAGGCTGCTGGCGTAATACATCGACTGGCAAGGCGGCAAACAAACGGCTGCCCAGGCTTTGCCTGCCAGGGTCTGCATCCTGTAATAAGTCGCGCAGTGTCAATGGTGAGACATGGGCGATGCCAGCCGGGTGGGCCAGCAAGATATCCGTCGCCAGCGCCTGCTGCCAGAAGTTCGTTGACTGCAGCAAATCGCACCAAACGGCAATATCCTGGTCTGGCAATTGCGCGACTTGTTCTGCCAGCACATTCTGGATCAGCCATTGCAGCTCATCTCGCAAAGTGTCGATCTGGTTTACCGCCATGGTGGTCTGCCTTGCCCAGATGGACAAGCGGCTCAAGATGAGCTGCCGTGTCGCAGCAGTCGTAGCATGCGCCAGCAAACGGCAAGTTTCGCGCACGCCTTGCGATGGGCTGGTGATCATCGCAAGGATCAGGCCAGCGTTTTGCGCATACAGCTCTGGCGTCTTGCGAATAAAGTCCAGCGCAAAATCTGCGGCAGGCTGATAATCCGTCGCCAGCAAAATCATCAGCCAGTTGAGGTCTGGAGTTTGCTGTGCCAAGCGTTGTTTGACGATAGCAAAAGCAAATTCTTTGGTCGGCAGATAGGCGCTTTGCAGCAAACCCTGCAACTGTTCCATATTCAATTGCTGACAGTAAGCCTGGTTATCGACCAGGGCACGGGCGGCAAATGCATGCACGCCCAGGCAAAGACTATGTTGTAGCAGGTAGAGCAATTTTTCTGGTGCGGCATCCCATAATTTGGGGAAGGCTTCTTGCCGTTTCGTGCGTGGCGGATAATCGAGATCGTCTGTCGTCGCGGGTATCCACCACTTGAGTGCAGTACGGCTGGTTTTGACATCGCTATCATGCTGGTGCACAAGCTGGTTAAATACCATCCAGCTGGCATAGGGTGAGAGATAGCGCAGTTCCGTCGTGTAAGAACGGCTTTGGTAATTCCAGTTAACCAGTCTTTGTATCTGCGCCTTGCCAGCATGCGCATCGTCACAGGCCAGCAATACGCCGGTTGCCATGCTGGCGAAATCTGTACTTTCCAGCTCGCCCAGACGGCGCAAGATGCGCCAGGTGCGGCGACGCAGATAATCGCGGGTCAGGCTGGAATAGGCGACTCTGGTATTCGGTTTTTTGACTTCATCGGCATAACTGACGTAACGCCTTTCCAGGTAGACATAGCTGGTATGGGAAGTCAGCAAGAACAAGGGCCAGGCTTTTTCAAAGCGCTGATGCAAGATGCCAAACAATTCGGCGTCAGCATGGAATTCTGCCGTCTTGTACAAATGACGGAAGGCACGGAATACCTGCACACTCACAGTCAAACTGCTCAACTGCTGTAGCAACAAGGGGCGCGCCAAAGTCGAGATGCCGGCCCGGGCCAGCATCTCGAGTTGCTCCAGCCAGTCGTCATGACGCCAGCCTTGCCAGTTTTTGGCAGCAGGCAAGAGCAGCAGGATTTCATCCATGCCTGCTTGCAGGCTGGCGGCAAGCTGGGCTTTTTGCCAGGCGGCTTGCAAGTCTGCTGGCCATTGCGCGATCAAGTCATGTGCATACTGCTGTGCTTCTTCCGGTGTTGCCAATGCCAGCCAGGCTTGCAGGGCCATGTGACGGACATGTGCATCCTGCGAGCGCAGGCTCAGCTCCTGCATGGCGACTTTTGCGCCAGCGTCACCGCAACGACCTATGGCATAGGCTATGCAATAGTCAAGCATGGCATCGGCCGTACCCAATAATTCCACCAGGCGTGGCACAGCAGCAAGCAAGCGGCGTTCGCCTATGCGCCATACCGTGCGCGTGCGCTCGGCCCGCGACATGCCCGGCCAGGCGCGTGGTGGCAGCCTGTCCAGCAGGATTTTTTCTTGCCCGGACAAGGAAGCTGGTTTGCTGATTTTGTGTACCAGGGTTTGCGAAGAATGGCCCCATTGCATGGCATCACTATTGATGACGTCGGGCCCGGCTTGAGGCGATGGAACAGAAATAGTGGGTGCAGAAGTATCCACAAAACCCTGTTCCAGCTTGCTGGCCAGCACTTGTGCAAACAGGCTTTCTGCCTGGCTCAGGCCAACAGGGAAAGGGGTCTTGCTGCTTTCCTGCCATTCTGCATCGGGCTGGCCCTCACGCACATTGACCAGATAGACAGGTGCTGCACCTTCAGCCTGCGGTGCCTGTGACAGCTCGATTTCGCAATGCCGCTCCTTGGGCTGCATGCGCACCAGCTTCACTAATTTAATCATGCCTTGCATAGCCATGCTCCGGAAAATATAGCCAGCCGGAAACGCAAGACAATTTCAGCATTTCCGGTATCATAAAGCGAAGCATTATGACATCGTTTATTTTGCCAACAATACATACTTACGTTTAGCTACAAAGATGGATTTTCACAGTATTTACATACTGTCACATGCGTAAAAAAAGTGCGTGATAAAATGCGTGCAGCAATCACGCAAGCATTTACCAGAGGAACTTATGCACTATCGTTTAATTAGCCGTAATGAACAAAAAGAAATCGTCAAATCCACAGAAGCTGGCGATGATTTTATGGCAGCAGTCAGCCAGGGTGCACATCTGCGCCATGAATTGAATGCCGCCTATCAAGTTGACCTGATCTCGGTCACACATGATGGTGAAGAGCACAAACTTGTGCAACTCGGCGGCTTTGCCTGAAACCAAGATAAATAATGGCCAATCAGGATACCGTATTGATTTTGCAGGGCGGCGGTGCCCTGGGGGCCTATCAGGCGGGTGTGTATCAGCAATTGCATGAAGCAGAAACATCGCTGGACTGGATCATAGGCACCTCCATCGGTGCCATCAACAGTGCCCTGATTGCGGGCAATCCGCCTGAAAAACGCATCACGCAGATGCGCGCATTCTGGGATAGCCTGGCACCCGATGCGGTAAGCCGTAGCAGTTTCTGGCCCACGTTTTCTCCGTGGATGAATTTCACCAATAATTTCAATACCCTGACGGCAATAACGCAGGGCGTCAATGGTTTTTTCAAACCGCGTTTTGGTGCTGCCTGGGATATCAATGCCACGGTGCCGATAGAAGAAGCCGGTTTTTATGACACCTCACCCCTCAAGGCCACGCTGGAAAAATATGTGGACTTTGATTACCTCAACAAGGGGCCGATACGGGTCAGCATTTGTGCGGTGGATATCGACAGTGGCCAGGGTGTGGTCTTTGACAGCAAGAGAGATCGTCTTGGCCCTGAGCACATCATGGCCAGTGGTGCCCTGCCACCCGGCTTTGCGCCAGTCAAAATCGGCGAGCGGGCCTATTGGGATGGCGGTGTGTACTCAAATACACCACTCGATGTATTCCTTGATGAAGAAAGACATGCCGACGCCCTGTGCTTCATGATAGATCTGTGGGACCCTACCGAAACCCGGCCAGCATCAATCGCTGCTGCCATGACACGCTATAAAAGCATACAGTATGCAAGCCGTTCAGCAGAACAATTGCTGATCTATCAGCGCCTGCAAGACATGCAGCGCGCCATACGCACGCTCAGCGAACGCCTGCCTGCCGCAGAACGCAAAAAAGAAGACTTGCAGCCCCTGATCGCCATGGGTTGCGACCACACCATCAATGTCGTCCACCTCATCATGAAGGCGCTACCGGACGATCATTATTTCAAGGATGTCGATTTCAGCCTGGCAACCATGGAAGCCCGCTGGTCTGCCGGTGTCAATGATTGCAAACGCGCATTGCACCACAAGTCATGGCAAAGACCTTTACCACCGCATGCCGGCCTGGTCATACACGAATTGCCGCAAGAATAATTTGACTGGTTTCTTGTAAGAGATAACCATAGTTCACACCAGCAACAGATTTGATGTTCTCAATTTGTATCACAGCAAACGACGGAGTCAAGCATGTCTGCAAGCAATCGCACTACCTGGGATTTTCTGACTGACACCTATTGGTATGTCACTTATCCTGACCTGCCGGCCTTGCAGTTTTCCAGCAGCGACAATGTATTGAGCTGGACTGGCGACCAGACTGTCTGGCATATTTCCGGCTATAAGAATGGTTATATTTGGGGTGTCTCCTCAGCCCTGCTATTTGATCCTGAATCAAACGGCAAGACCAGGTCGCCTCAACAACGCAGCATGCTGGGCACAGTGACGGCGAATGGCCAGGTACAAATCAGTTTTATCGGCAACAAGCATTTTCAGGAAACTGTCACCGGTTTTGGCCAGATGAGCAAGGTCGATGAACAATGGGTATTCCAGATGCAGATGTCTAGCTCTTTCAATGGCAGCCAGACCCTGCATTGGGCCAATATGATGCAAACCACGGAAACTGAGCCTAGCTGGGAAAAATTGCCAGGAGTAAATTGCTCAGTACCAGACATGCTGGAAGGCGCGAGCTACCCGCAATTTGAGAATGCATCCAGGTCCGATTAGCAGGGATATCTTTCGCCCCCCCATCTCCGGCCCCTGCGTTACAGACCTTTAAAGAGATGCAGATACAGGCGGCTGACTTGCAGGCGATCAGGGCAGTTGTGCAGATGGAGCATGAGCTTACCGTTGGCTTCACGCACGGCGCTGGCAATGGCATCACAGCGCACGATGCTACCCCGGTGGATTTGCCAAAAGACTTGCGGGTCCAGTTGGGGTTGCAGCTCGCGCAAGGAAATGCGTATCAGGTGTTCACGGCTGGCTGTCACTACCCGCACATATTTATCGGCAGCTTCCAGATAGATGATGTCATCCACAGGCACCATGATGATGGTATTGCCAGACTGAACTTGCAATACCCGTAAGGCCGGCCCTTGTTGTGGTGCTGCATTGCTGTCTAGCAGGCTGCGCAGTTGCTGCATCAGGTCAGGTACTGCTGGCATTGCCGGTACTGCAGGACTTGTGGCTGCCCTGGCTCTTTGCTGCAAGGCCGCCTGCACCCGGCTGCAAGTGTGCGCCATGCGCTGGGGTTGCACGGGTTTGAGCACATAATCAAAAGCCGCGCGCTCAAAAGCCTGCACTGCATATTGGTCATAAGCGGTGACAAACACGATGAGGGGGAAAGCGGCAGCTTCGTCAGGCCAGTCTTCTGCCAGTGCTTGTGCCACTTCCAGCCCCGTCATGCCTGGCATGTGGATATCCAGGAAGAGCACATCCGGCCGTAATGCCAGTGCCTGTTGCAAGGCGGCTGTGCCATGGGTGACATTGGCCAGCACCTGCAAGTCTGGCCACAGCTGCGCCAGTTCTGCTTGCAGGTTGGCGGCGAGCAGGGGTTCGTCTTCAGCGATCAGGGCAGTGGCTTTCATAGGCGATAGGCGATCTATTGCTGGTGTGAGCTGGAGTACTGTAGTGGCAAACGTACGATGGCCAGGCTGCCACCCTCGGCATCATCGACTGTCGATAACTCAAGGCTGCCCGTCTTGCCATACAGGGCTTGCAGGCGCTCGCGCACTTGTTGCAGGCCAAAGTGGCTACCCTGCTGTTGACTGTCCCCTAGCCCGGCGCCCGTATCCCGCACGCTGAGCAATAAGACATCGGCTTCGCGCCGGGCACTTAGCACGATGTGCCCGCCATCCAGTACCGGGTCCAGCCCGTGTTTGATGGCATTCTCTACCAGCGGTTGCAATAACAAGGGTGGCACCATCAAGTGCGCAAGTTCAGGTGGTAAATCGAGCTGATGTTGCAGGCGGTTCCCCATGCGTATTTGCATCAGGCCAAGATAGTCGTCGATGCGGGCGAACTCTGCCGCCAGCGTATGGGTATTGTTGCGCGAAGCTTCCAGCGTGGCGCGCAAAAAATCCGTCAGGCGGTCCAGCATTTCCTGGGCGCGCGGCGGGTCCAGCCCTATCAGGACACGCAGATTGGCCAGGGTGTTGAACAGCATATGCGGTTCTAATTGAGACTGCAGCAGCTTGAGCTGGTTTTCAGCGGCAGCCCGCAAGGCAATTTGTGTGCGCATTTCCATCAAGGCGATGCGTCCGCGCGTATAAATCAGATACACCAGGCCAGTGGTACTGACCAGCACCACCGACATCACCAGCGTCAGTGTGCGCGCATTGTTCAGGATGTCGCCAGGCTGGCGGTGCTGGCCTGTGAACAGATTTGCCAGCAAGGTGCCAAAATAAAATCCTGCCACGCCCGAGACAATGATCCACGGCCCCATCCAGATCCAGCCCGGCCAGTTATACTTCGCCGCGGCATGTGCTGGCTGATATTTACGTAAATACCAGACCATGCCGTGACGGCCGGATTCCAGAAAAACCTGTATCAGCACGCCTATGCACCCGACATACACCAGCGTAATCCCAAAAGGATCGCGAAACATGATGCTGAAATAGCAGGCTGCTCCCAGCATGGCTGGAATACTGATGCGCAATTCACGCCACAGCCAGTGCAGGCGACGGCGTAGATCATGCGCAGGTGTAAGCATAGGTGTAGGCAGGGGTGCAGACATGGTAGCCAGATTATGCGTCAATTATGCGGCGATGGAAACAGGGCTTGCCCCGGTTTTTGCTTCTGCTGCTGACTATGTTCCTTATTCAGTTGTTGAGTCTGCGGCTGTGTTTGTCCACCTCCCTGCTCACGTGCCTTCAGCTCTGCCGTGGTATTGCCAGCCCCGTCGGGTGCCCAGCCCGGCGGCATCAGCAAATAACCAAAGAGCGCCCGCAAGCTACGCACTTTTGCCAGATCGCGCACCAGGTCCCACCATGGACCGAATTGTATCTTGAACGGGTTATAGCTGGTGACGGGATGCACCAGGCCATAACGGCAAGGCAGGTCTTTGCGCTCAGCCACATAAGTCCCGAACAGGCGGTCAAAAACCACCAGCACACCACCAAAATTGGCATCCAGGTAAGCCGTATTGGCGGCATGATGGACCCGGTGTGCAGACGGCGTGTTGATGATGCCTTCCAGCCAGCCCAGCCTGGGTATCCAGCTTGCATGTATCCAGAACTGGTACAGCAAATTCAGTGTCAGCACAGAAAACACGGTACGGACATCAAAGCCCAGCCAGATCAGCGGAGTAAAAAACAGGGCCGTACCAGACAGTTTGCTGAATATGCCTATGCGCACTGCTGCCGACAAATTCAATTCATTCGGCGTATGGTGCACAGAATGCGTGACCCAGAACCAGCGCACCCTGTGGGCAGCGCGGTGATACCAGTAATAGCAAAATTCCTGTCCCAAAAACAAGAGCAGCAAACCCACACCCGTATTCAACTGTATCGTCGTCAACCTGTTCATATAAGCCCAGCTTACCAAAGGCGCGGCTATCGACAGGGGCAACAGGATATTGACCGCAATCCGGCTCACCAGGTCTAGCGCTGACACAGCAAAGGCCCGCCAGTCATAAGCATGACGACGCGACAGCACGATACCCTCGATCAGGGCCAGCACCAATACGACAGGTACGGCAACAAAGAGCAGGTAGTAATCTAAAGACTTCATGGAGAGGCTTTCGCAAGAATGACATAGACAAAATCGGGGCCCCTGGCCAGCCAGACCTCTGCGCATGCTGTCTTGCAAGTTTCAGCAAAAATGAAGGAAGACCATGAACCGTCCCCTATGCTTGATCAAAGCACCGGCATCTGCCACAGGCATGCGACGAAAAAAGCCGGGCCTGGCGCGAAATGACAGAAATGCGGCGTCAAATTTTGTCGTCAGCAGATGCCACCACAATAAGATGCCAGTTATACGCCCTGTAGGAGCGGCTTCAGCCGCGAAAACCTGGCACATGTAGAAAAGATCGGCACGGTCAGGATGTTCGCGGCTGAAGCCGCTCCAACAGAATGAAGGAAGCTTGCCTGCACTATAGTCATAGTGAAAGCATCTGGCCGTTAACACGATGGATTCCTGCCTGCGCAGGAATGACGACATGCGGGGTAGAGTTTATTAGGAGGGGCCAGTTTTTGGATTGGTTCGGCACAAGCAGCATGGGATAGCGACGCTCAACAAGTGCGCTTTGAAATGACAGTAGGGTGCGCCATGCGCACCCTACAGAATGTTGTTTTACGCCGCCCATTAACGCATAACAGGCACAAAAATTCATTTAGCCTGTGCAGCAAACTTGGCTTTCATTTTTTCTATGAGCGACTTGCGATAGTCCGGCGCATGGCTTGATGAGCCTGTTTCATCAAATAATTCAAAGATGCGAGTTTCCATATATTGTTCAGCCCATTTGGAATTGTAGCGTTCAAACCACTCTCTGGCTTGCTGTAAATTTCTCTCCACTCCTAGGCCGTTCTTGTACATCATACCCAGACACATCATGGCTAGGATATGCCCTTGTTCTGCAGATTTGCGATACCAGTCCATGGCAATCTTAAAATCATGCAATACACCCATGCCCAGCCTGTACATATCACCCATGTGACATTGGGCCATGGCATTGCCTTGCGCTGCGGCCTTGCCATACCAATACACCAGGTTACTCTCATAAAATTCCCAGACATAGGGAAGAGGGAATTCGTCGCTCGGATGTGGATCACGGATATTTTTAATATCAGCCATCAATAATTGAGCATCAAGGTCTCCCTTGTCTCCAGCATCCTTTAAGTAATTCTCATCCAGGCCTTCCAGGCTATGTTTAGTGAAAGGTGTAAGCATTTCTCTCGCAAGCTCTGTCTGCCCCTGCAATTTCAACATTGCTGTACGAATTTTACGTGCCGGCAAAAAATCTGGTTTATTGCCATTTAATTTCAACTCACCTTCAAGGGCGCGCCTATAAGCGCTTATTGCATCCTCCTTCCTGCCCTGCAACTGGAAAACATCCGCCTTGACAATCTCAATTTCGATCAATCTGGACTCTTCACAAGGTAAATTGTTTTTACTGCAGATGCAGTCCGCTTTTCTGATCAGTTCCTCAGCCTGTTGAAACAGTTGCATTTCGGCGCAACACATGGAAAACTTCAGCAATGACGAAACGTCGTCTGCAACAAGTATTTCACGGTCTGCATAATGCTTTAAACCACGCTCGTAGAGGACTGGGAATTGGGTATACTGGTTCTGCGCACGATATATTTTTCCTAATTCGATAAGCGTATTTATGAAATCTTCACTCTCGGCAGCATGTGCATCCATATATGACAGACACTGTTCTACAACAGCTTCGCCATCTTTATATAAACCATAATCAAGGTAAATAGGCACTAAAACCTTGAGAACCTTATTGACACCATGAATAGCTCTATTTTGATCTTGTTGGCTATAAAATATCTCTAATAGATTCTTGCATACCGCGACGGCTGTATCCAAATTTCCACGCATCAAATATAAATCCACCAAACGCTGGTAAGACAATAAATGCTTATCAAACACTTGAAGATGCTTTGAGAACTCTAACTCCCTGACTTTGATAAGCTGATCCAGAAGTGCATCCCCTCGTACATAACGCGTTTTCAAGGGACACCTCGTCCAACCATAAAACGCCGGATTTTCACGAATACGGTCTTTTAATTGATAGCCAGCTTCTGGATTATAAGGTGCTGGCTGATAGGAAAATTTCTCATACAGTTCGAGATCCCTTAACAAGGGCAAGCTATCCATAAATTCATAAGGCAAAGTTCTCAAAAAATGAGCCCATGCTCGTTCCTCTGGTCCATCGCTACGGAACCACTGATAAAAAACTTCAGGGTGAAAATACAAAACAAAATAACGCTTCTCGTCACAGACCATATAATCGTCAATCAAGCTGCCATTGATCATGCGCCGGACTCTTGACGCCCCCCATTCCCCGGGCGATTCTTCGAACAGCAAAAAACGTACTGTCGGAAACATGACAGAGAGGTTTTTTAAATACTCAAAATGATAATCACTTTTTCTATAATAGGTATAGATCAGTGTATTCTCTTTTTTTAGGCAATTGCAACGGCGCTTGCGTGCACTATAGTCATAGTGAAGCAAGAGCGAAGGCAGTTCCATCGTGTCGTCGATGTTTTCTGCCATGATGATGATATGCTGATAGAAACCCATGTGGATATCGTAGGTAAGATACAGTAGAGCAACTGAGATGTACTTTGGAGGATTCTAACATTACCACTAAGTGCAATGAGCACCTGGCCGTTAACGCGATGGATTCCTGCCTGCGCAGGAATGACGACATGCAAGGTAAGGTTTATTGGGAAATGTGCCAGCTATTGCATTTGGCGGACGCGGGAATTTGCAGATAGTGGCACTCGTCCGTGTGCTTCAACATCCCGGTAGGGTGCGCCACGCGCACCACTCATCGATAGACGCGGCAAATAAATTGGTGCGCATGGCGCCCCTTACAGAACGGTGTTTTTACACTGTACGCTTGCGCAAATGACTGTATGAAGGAATTGGACGGGCTCCCGCGGTGGGGTAATGAAGTGCTAAGTTGCTTCCACCAGTATTCCAGCGTTTTTGGAATTAGCTTCGCTTAGTAATGCCTGCCAAAGTTCGATATAACCCGCCCAGATTTGCCATGAACATGTGTAATCTGAATCAGGTGCAGCACCGAGTGCCTGCTGCATTTCAGGATGTGTGAATCTTTGGATTAGATAGATCAGTTCAGTACGCAAGTGGCTAACATTTTCGGGCCTGATGCTGACTAAAAATCCATGGTTGTAACCGACAAACTGCTCACCTTTTTCAAGATCACGTTGTTGTGGCAAGTCACAGTCACAACCATGCCAGAACAGGGCTTGCAGGCAGGCATCGGCCCTTACTCTGGTAGTCTCGTCCAAAATCGGACGAATTACATCGGTATATGTTTCACTGCCTGCGCGCCCGGCAAACTTCCAATATGTTAAGGCAAATTCCGCCTCATAAAGATAACACCAATATGGCGTTGTACTATTCTCTACGCTCGGGGTCGGGCATTCTAGCAGGCGTTCTTTGGCCTCATCAAAGACTGCTGCGAGCTCATCTTCTGTTGACAGACTTGCGATGTAATCCCAGTCTGTCACAATGTAAAAATTAGCTGCCAACCCCATATTACCCCCACGCATATGATGTAAATATTTTCAGACCGTACGCTTGCGCAAATGATGCAGGGCCAGGGCCAGTTGCGTGCCGACGACGGCATTGTTTTTGACCAGGGCGATATTGGTTTCCAGGCTGCGGCCTTGTGTCATTTGCTTGATGCGATTGAGCAGGAAAGGCGTAATGGCTTTGCCGCTGATGTCCATCTCGTCAGCCAGTTTTAAAGCTTGCTGGGTGATGCTTTCGATTTCTTCTTTGGGCATGGCAGATTCGACTGGCACAGGGTTGGCGATGACGATGCCGCCGCTTAATCCCAGGGTCCATTTGGCGTGGATGAATTCTGCCTGTTGTTCTGCGGTATCGAGCTGGAAGTCTGCCTTGTAGCCGCTGTCAGTAGTGAAGAAGGCCGGGAAGGCTGGTTGACCCACGCTGACGACGGGCACGCCATGGGTTTCCAGGTATTCCAGCGTCAAGCCTATGTCAAGTATGGATTTGGCACCGGCGCAAACCACGGCAACGGAAGTGCGTGCGAGTTCTTGCAAATCTGCCGAGATATCAAAACTGGTTTCAGCACCGCGATGGACGCCGCCTATGCCACCAGTGACAAACACTTCTATGCCTGCCAGGGCGGCGCAGATCATGGTGGCAGCTACGGTGGTCGCGCCGAGTTTGTTGTTGGTCAGTGCATAGGCCAGGTCACGGCGGCTGACCTTCATGGCATCAGGCGAATTGCCCAGCAGCTCCAGTTCTTCATCACTCAAGCCTATGTGGATTTTGCCATTCATGATGGCGATGGTGGCAGGCACGGCACCACCATCACGGATGATTTGTTCCAGCTCGCGGGCAGTCTGCACGTTTTGCGGATAGGGCATGCCGTGCGAGATGATGGTGGATTCCAGTGCTACCACAGGTTTGGCGGCCAGGCGGGCGGCGCGGACTTCGTCGGATAGAACCAAGTATGATTGCATGATGTTTCCTTTTTTAGAGATACAAGAAATATCCTGTATTAGTCGTGTACTAAGCTTCTTCAAAAATAGTGGGGCTAATTGTTGCAGCCACAGTCGCATCGCTTTCCAGCGTCAATTTTGCCAGTTTCAAGCCAAATACGCAGGCCAGACCGAGGTCATCTGGCTCACGGTATAAAGACCAGGCCACGCCTGCGGCAAATGCGTCGCCTGCCCCGGTGGCATCACGCACTGCGGCAGCGGGTGCCGGCAAATGCCGCATGCCTAGCCCTGTATCACTGCAGGTATAGCTCACGCCATCCACACCCATGGTGACGATCACATCTTGCACGCCGCGCTGCTGCAATTGCTGGCAGGCTGTACCCATTTCGGCATCGCTATTAATGCGATGAGCGACGGCGGCTTCAAGTTCACCCTGATTCAACAATAGCAGGCGCAAGCCGCGTAAATCTTGCGGCAGGCGTGCCATCTTGGGTTCAGACACTGCCACCATCATCAGCGGCATGGCTTGTTGATGTGCTTCTTGCAATAACAAGCCTATGCTATCCGTGGGTAAATTCAAGTCGGCGATGGTGAAGGCGGCATGGCCGCGCTGTGGCTGGCGGCTGTGCAGATAATCTGGTGTCAGGGCTTCGCAGCATTCCATATGGGCCAGGGCCAGCACCATGTCGCCCTCATCATTGAGCAAGGCAGTATAGCTGCCGCTATGCATGCCAGCAGCTTGCAGGCATGCCTTGATGTCGATGCCGACAGCTTGCGCGTGGGCCAGCAGGCTTTGCCCGGCAGCATCGTCACCGACGGCACACAGCAAACGTGTGGGCAAGCCCAGGCGTGCCAGGTTCTCGGCAATATTGCGGGCAACACCGCCAAAGGCTTCATGCTGGCTGACAGGGTTGGAGGTGCCCATCTGCACCGGCCCCAGGGTGCGCAGCTTGCGGTCTATATTGGCACCGCCTATGCACACCACCGGGCGCTGGTCGGGCAAGACATAGGCACGGCCCAGCAGGCGTTTGTCACGGATCAGGGCTGCGATATGCCCGGCCACGGCAGAGCGCGACAGACCTAGCTGGTCTGCCAGTTCTTGCTGCGAGATAAAGGGCTGGGCAGCAATGAGCTGGTAAAGCTGTTCTTTTTTGGAGGTGGGCTGTGTCATTTTCTTGCTGGACTATATCGATACTTAAAACAATTGTTTTTAATAATAAACATTTGTTTTTACAGAGTCAATGAAGAATTTACCGCTAGCCTCAGCAAATCAGCTGCTCAGGGGTAAAATTATTTATTAGCCACTAGAAAAGACCAGATATGGAAGACCTCGAAACCATACTTTTATTCGAAACCCGTCATGGGCAAGTGAATGACTTGCTGGGCGGCTTGATCAGTTTGCGCTCAGCGTACTGGGGTGACCAATATCATGCAAAGGTTCCCGATGAAGCTGAAATCAAGCGACTTGAAGAGGAGATGTTGTTTTTTTCAGCCCTGCGTAGCCGTGCACTACTCATGTCCATAGAAGAGATGACGCTGGTGCTAGAACAATACAGGCCGCAGTTCAAGGAAGAAGACAAGATAAGAAGAGAGTACGAAGCAGCCAGGGGCGGTACATGAGATCGCCCAACTGCGACCTATTGAGCTAGAAGGGCAATGAGCAAATTGCCGCAATAAACCTGGCATGACAGGCAGAGACCGTGTCCAAACTGCGGAATGGAAGACTGCCGGGCCTGACACGCAATTCCTGCTGATGCCCGCTGGCACCATTCCTCTCACGCATAACTTCTTCCCCTCCAGCAATAAGTGATCTGGCTTTGTCGCATCTGTGCACATGCATGGGCAGACAATCTTTAACAATTAATAAATTTACTAATCTTATTTACAACTTAAGATAAATAAATGTTAATCTTTACTTGGCAGATCAGGCCTCAGTCCAGGATAGCTCTGCTACTTCAATCTATTGCTTTTCTGCATCTTACTGATGTTGGGCGCAGCATAAACCAGACCAAATCCAAATACGAGGGAACCCATGAACAAGCTCAATTGCCACCAGGCCCTGCCTGGTTGTACCGTGAAAACCGCAAGCGGCTTTGCCTTATTGCTGGCTGCCTGCCTGGCACCATTGGCACAGGCGCAAGTCTTGCCTGCAGATGTCAAACCTACCTGCACTACGTCCACACCACCATCAGCCGGTGCACCACCTGCACCAGCTTTTGCGCAATGGTTTAATCCGGCTGGGGTGCAAGTTGATGGCCTGGTCAAACCGGCTGACAGCGTCAATTTCCCGGATGCATCGGCCTGCAGTTTCTATCAATGGTCAGAGCAAATGTTCTTATGGCTGGTGTCGCCTACGCCCAAGAACCTGAGTGGGGGTGATCGGATATTTTTGTCCTCGGCTTTTTATGGCGTATCGCCAGAAGTCAGTGTTGGCGGCAAACCACCCGCCCGTACTTTCATCCCGCAAGATCAAAAACATGCCATGAAATTCAGCCCTATGCTGACGCAACTGGGGCCACATAACTTGCCGATTGGTTTTGACACGAGCGGCAAGTTAGTTGAAGTGCTGCCACCGCCAGCGGGTAACAAAAGACTGCTGCAACTGCAAACCCAGTTGAAGAATGGCAGCCTGGGAGAAAACGTCGTGCAAAGTATCAAGGCCAATGTCAAAGGCGGATTCAAGTATCAGGATGCCGCTGGCAATGATGTCGACGTCACCATAGGCCAGGCCGGAGGCAATGTGCTGATGGCACAAAATGGCTCACTGGTGTATTACTCTATCGTCACCAATGATTTATACGCCTACTTTTTCACGCAAAATGCTGCGGCTGATCCTGCCAAACTGCAATACCCCACCACCGCAGAAGAGTTGGCCAAGGTGGCTGACTATGCAAAAAAAGTGGGGTTCAAGCCACTGGCAGCACCAGAAGCGCTGGCCATGGAAATCAAGATGTCATGGATAGAAACCACAGGTTTTGATGATGCCACCAAAAAGAAATTCATCACGATCAAGGCTGAAGTACCCAAAGTTGATACCAATAATATCAAGTCTGTCAATCTGCAAAATGGCGCAACGCGCAAGGTGGAGTTAGCCCTGGTCGGCATGCATGTGGTTGGCAGTGCCAAGGGTAACCCTGAACTGATCTGGGCGACCTTTGAACATGATCACAATACGCCCAATGCCGAATACTCTTATTTTGATGTCAATGGCGCGACCAAGACTGTGCCGCAAGATACCAAGGGTAAGTGGTTGTTCAGCCAGGATGGTGCCACTGGCCCTTTTGATCAAAGACTGTATGACACTTCCAGCACCACCATCACTTGTCTTGATAAAAGCAATCCCTGCGTCGTCAAACCCAATAACACCCTGCGCTGGAAAGCCTGGGGTGCTGCCTCCAACCAGAATCCACGCCAGGCCGACCCCACTCATCCTGGTCCTGTGATTACGCCACCGGAGTCGAATACCGATATCATCTCTATCAACCAAAGCGTCATCTCACAACTGGCTGACGGCGATGTTCGCAAAAACTATCGCATGATAGGTTCGACCTGGACCACAGGCGGCAGAACACCCGACAAAGCAAGTGCAGGCGCCATCAACCAGGTCGGCACCAGCATGCTGGCCAACACCACCATGGAAACCGTGTTCCAGGGCGTCAGTACTGACTGGCTGGGCGATGTCAGCGGCAACCCTAAATATCCCAGCCTTAACTGCTTTGCCTGTCATTCGACGAATACAGTCAACACCAGTCATATCTGGCCTAAATTAACCCCGCTGCCAACGGCGCAGTTAAAAGCCAAGAGCAAGTAACACTTGCAGGCAGCGCCACTGAACATGCAAGTTCCAGTGGTGCTGCTGTCATGTAAAAGCACACCTGCAAAAACAATTGCCCAATTGCCCATTTTTTGGGCAATTATTTTTCATTCACGGCTCGTGGAAACAGAGCTGTCCCGACTTGAGCCTGCCTCAGACTTCTCGACTTGTTAACTTCATTTCTTTCCAGACTTACCCGTCAGGCGCGCATACATATGCATGGTCGCACCCTGCAGTTCTGGCTCCAGCTCTGTTAGCATATCTGCTTTATCTTCAAGCGCCGCTTCGAAGGCCAGTATCAATGGGCGTGCATACTTGTCGTAACCCAGGCTGCGCATTTCATCCAGGACGCGTGACGCAGATGTTGGAATTTTCAGTAACGAAGCAAGATATTTTTCTACAAATTCTGTACTGACCAAGAGATCAATATTTCCCGTCAGGCTTTCAAGCGTTTCTTGTACCCCGGCTATCTCCAGGGTGCTAAAGGCTTGCAATCCGGGAGCCTGTAGCTGGCTACCCTGGGACGCATAGACATGTTCGGTCGAAGCCACAGCAGGAATAGCTTTTTTTTGAGCAAGCGCATTACCCTCACCGCTCTCTTTCGGCTTGGCCCGTAACTCATCCTGGTCATACATGGACTCAAAAAACCTGACCAAAGAAATCACGTTTTGCCGTATGCGCCGCGTTGCACGCATTTGCAACCAGAGTCGGAACATTTGTTCAACGATACGGTATTGAGTACGTCCATGGGCGGGAGATTTTTCTACCAGGCCTTCGTTTTCCAGTATGCTCAACTGGGCAGAAATACTGGTGGTGGGCAGGTCGGTGTAATTCGCGATTTCTGCCGCAGTATGGCCAAAGCGCAAACCCAGTTTGGCATCGTGTACAGCCAGGGCGTGCATGATGACCTGGGCTTGTTCTGACAAGTCTTCTATGCGGGCCTTGTAGTAAGGCGTGGTGATATCCATCAGACGTTCGAAGTCTTCTACTGCGCGGCTATTGGGGCCACTACGCAGAAGCTCAAATATCAAACCAAGTGCGCGTGGATTACCGCCCGTCAGTTCAAACAGGGCTTCTACACGGGCCGGATTGCTGTGCAGGCGTTCTTTGACTTCTGGCTGGTGTTGCGCATCGGCGAGGTGTTCCAGCACACTACGTACTTCCGCCAGGCTGAGCTTGCCCAGGCGCTTGGGCAAAAAGAAATCATAGAAAGCCTTGTCGTAATCGATGAAGGCATCAGACAGGCGTACCGAGCCGCCGATGACGATGGGGGATGTACTGGTGGAGAGTGTTTCGCGCAAGGCCCAATAAGCAGGAGAATGCGGGTCTTTGAGTTTGCGACCAGATTTGTCGATGCGCTCAAACACCATGTCGAGGTTATCGACCAGCATCACAGGACGCTTTTGCAAGTGGGCACAAGTGTCTTGCAATAGCTGGAAGCCTGCATCGGCAGTCAGCGTATTTTTGTCAGTATGCGTGCGCACCTGCGCTATGGCTTGCTCAAGTTTTTCTGCTTCATGGCTTTGTTCAAGATAATCAAGTTCATCAACCAGGGCTTCGCATGCAACCCACCAAAAGTCTGCCAGGTTTTTAACCTGGTACAACTCTTCAGGAAAAGACAGGGCGATCAAGTGATTGTTCAACTCCGGGTCGCGGCGTATGGCAATGGCCAGGCGCTTTAATAAAGTGGTCTTGCCTGCCCCACGCACGCCCACCAGCAAATAGTGCTGGACACTGCCCGCCAGCGGTGCTCTGGCGAGTTCTGCGCGCATGAAAGCAAAGTCGTTCTGGCGCGCCACAAAGCCCGCCAGCAAGGCTTCTTCTGTGAGCCAGTCGGGATTGTAGTGATGGTTCATCATAGCGAGCTCATTAAAGCGTGTTCCTCCTGATCCACCAGCGCCTCAGGGGTTCAAGATGGAAGCGATAACGTTTATTGCCCGAGCTTTCATCTGGCCACCAGTAAGCATCTCTTTGCAGGATGTCGCGCAGATTGATAAAGACTTCTCTCTGTTTTTCGGCACTGTCGTTAGGCATGCGGCCCTGCAAATGGCTCAGCAGATTTTCTGGACGGACACCGCTGGCATCTTGTGCTGCCAGGCCCAGCAAGGCAATCGCATGTGCGGCGTCACTGCTGCTCAGTTGTTGCACCAGCCTGTGTTCCCAGTGATGAAAGTCATTGTCCGATCCGGGTTGGACCATGTCATTAATGGCGAACTCTATCTGGCTGGCGATATCAACGTCGGCATTGCTGCTGACGCGCTGACGCAGATAGTGAAAGGCTTTTTGCAAATAATAAGGTTGCGCCCATTGCACGGCAGCCACCAGCTTGGCGGCAGAGTCCTGGTCCAGTGCCAGTTGATAGCGGTCTGCCAGTTTGAACAGCATGGCAATCGCCACCTCATCTGTAAAAGCAGCCAGGTTCTGGTGATTCAGGCTATTGATGGTATCGGCCATGCCATGTTGCTGGACCAGGGTATCGAGCCCGACCGAACCCGATACCAGCCATCTGACTGAATGGGAGTCTGGCAGTGCCCGCACATCGTTGCGAAACCAGTCAAGAAAGCGGCGCACCCGCTTGACGCCAGTCGCCGTGTCATTGCGTATCATATTGAAGAGCATGATGGGCAGCTCATCGATATAGATCAACCAGTGCTGATTGGCCTGTACCAGCAGGTGCAAGACTTCATTGCCGACGGCTATCCAGTCTTCAGTTGCACTCTCAGCCAGGTCGACGCTGGCTGTGCCTGCTCCGGGAATGGGTATCTTGATGGATTTGATACGGGCGCTGATGGCATCGAAGGTGGCAATGAAGCCCTCTTTGATCTTGCTGCTGAGGGAAGCCATTTCTGGTGCCAGGGCGGTATGCAGTTTTTCCAGGAAAGCCAGCTCGTCCTGGCAGGATGCCACATTGATTTCTATCGCATGCCAGCTTTTTTCCCTGACATGCGCCATGACAGCACGGCAGATGGATGTCTTGCCTATGCGACGCGGCCCCAGCAAGAGTATGTCATCATTGTCAAGAATCTCGGCCAGCCGCCTTACTTCTGTGCTGCGACCAAAGAAGTTTTCGCCTTCTACCGGTGTTCCTGCAATGTTGTCCATGGAGTTTGCCTTATATTGATCTTAGTCTGTGTATGCCAAGATAATACCAAGAATGCATCAATAAAATGCTAAGAAAATTTATCAATAAATAATCTTAGTACTATTTTTTCTTAGTGTAAAGCTGAAATTTGACGATGGTTTTGCACTTGCCACAAAAAAACCCACAGACCTTATGGCCTGCGGGCTTGCTCTATTTATTCCTGCCAACACTTTTTCTCACTGCCTCACCGCTCAGCCGATTGGGGTAGATGACGCCAGTGCTTTACGACACCTGATATTACCGGTACAGCCAAGATAAGCCAAAAGTATGTCCCCGTATGTTCGTCAGCGCACTGATGGGGACTTATTTTGCGCGCATGCTCTGCCTGCATTGCGCTATCTGTGCTGGTGCTGTTGTCATTGCCTGCTTACAAATAAATTCAGGTCAATGTCTACTTCGCTATCGAGCTGTTTCGTCCCCATCCTTCCTTTAATCACTTAGGCTAATTCCATGAAATACACTTTACTTATATTGACACTCGCCACAGTAATGGCAACGACTGCCTGTGAGCGCCAACCTACACAAGTGGTGGTCCCGGTACCCGTCGCAGTGCCTGGCCCTGCTGGCGCTACCGGTGCAACGGGTGCCACTGGTAACACAGGCAACACAGGTACTACTGGCGCGACAGGTGACAAAGGTGCGCCCGCTTCCGTAGGAGCCACGGGCCCCGCAGGTGCCGACGGCATGCAGGGTGCAACTGGTGACAAGGGTACGACTGGCGACAAAGGCACGCCAGGCACACAAGGAAAACCTGGCGACACCATCGTCGTCCTGCCACAAAAATAATGCAGCTGGCCAGTCAGTGTTTGTCAGCTTTTTTATTTAGCATTTATCAGTCGCAGCCCGGGCAAACACGTATTGGCTCCCTCTATCACCTAATGAAAACGACATCATGAATCAGCTCATCAATCTCATTATCTATCTTGTAGTATTCGGCCTGGTCTGGTGGCTGGTCGGATTACTGCCCTTGCCAGCCCCCGTGGCACAGGTAGTGCGCGTCCTGTTCATCGTCTTGCTGATTGTGATCGTCCTGTCTGCCTTTGGCATCGTGCCTGGCATACATATGCCGCAGTTGCGCTGGTAGTGGCAAATGGGCACGGATGAAAGTAATGGCTATCAAGCCAGGGCTTACGCCTGCACTGCCTGAAGCTATCGTTTGCACCATCTTGTATATACTCTGCCCTGTTGCGCTTATCTTTGCCAGACTGGCATGGGCGCAAAGTCAAAGGATAACAAGATGGGATTCCTCTTACCCTGGAAAAAATTGCCCGGCTGGCTATTTGGCTTGTTGCTGCAACGCAGCTGGGGCGGTTTTGCGTAAGTCCTAAATATAAAAGACTCAGGCGATGGCCCTGACTTCAACAGTTACGATGAAGCACAGCTCAAACAAATTCTTGGCCGCATTAATGCCGAACGCTATCCAGACAGAGTCCAGGCCATACAGGCACGATTAGCCGAACTTTTACGTCAGGATAAAGGTGCAGGGCGACCCGGGGCGGCCGCAGTTTTCTTATAGGTGCTCTTTGCTACAATAGCAATAACATTCTTCATATAGGAAATACATGAAACGGTTTGCCCTGGTCTGCTCAGGAATTTCAGCACTACTCTTTTCCTTGCCGCTGGCTGCACAACAAGTGCCCGGCTCAATTTTTATCCACAAAGACTGGCAACTGGTATGTGACAACACCAGAACATGCAGGGCGGCTGGCAATCCTGCGGCAGAAGACGAACTGGGCATCTCCCTGGTCCTGACGCGCAAGGCAGGTAAAAACCAGAATATCACTGGCGATATTGAGCTGGCCAGGGACGAACATCTGGGTCTGCTCAAAAAATTACCTGCCCGGTTTGCCCTCAATATGCGTATCAATGGCCTCGACGCAGGCAGGCTGATGATAGACCAGAAAAAGAATTTGCATGCTGACCTGTCAGAACAGCAAGTCGCCTTGCTCATCAAGAGTCTGGCAAGTGACAGCAAGATAGAGTTTGTGACCGGCGATCTGCGCTGGCATATCTCAGACCAGGGAGCGGCTGCCGTTTTTATAAAAATGGATGAAAGCCAGGGACGCCTGGGTACGAAAACTGCACTGGTCAAAAAGGGTAACAAGGATGAAGACACTGTCTTGCCCGCCCTTCCCATCCCGGTCGTCTATGCTGCATCTGTCAGCCTGCCGCAGGCCGGTGACGACAAGTTCATCGCCACCTCCTACAAGGCGCTGCATAAAGACTTATTGAGTACACTGAAGGGTGACAACTATTGCGCAGACATGCAAGAAAGCGGCGCAGGAAAAACCAAATTCGCAGTCACCCGCCTCTCTGCCGATAAATTACTGATCAATACCAGGTGCAGTGCCGGTGCCTACAATACCAGCGATGCTTATTGGGTCGTGAATGAGAAACCGCCATTTCAGGCGGCCTTGATTACAGTGGCAGCGACTGAATATAAGGATGGCATTATCTCATCCACTCAACTGGGCAGTAGCGTAGGGCATTGCTGGTTTGCTGATAAATGGACATGGGATGGCAGGCAATTTGTGCATACCGATGCATTTTCCAGCTCCATGTGTGGCCCCGGGCCAGGTAGCGACAGGGTGTTGCCGACTTATGTCAGCGAGGTGCGAAGTGCCAGACCTTAGTCAATAGAGGTATGGCCAGCCTGGATGGCTCGGCACCATCAAGCACAATCATGCACATGCCTTGCGCAAAGCGGCCCTCGCCAGCAAGCGAGTAGAGTCCAGTGTGGGCAGGCTGGAATTGTCATCACTGGCGATCAATGGCAACTCAGTACAGCCCAGTATGACAGCATCACATCCACCTGCTTTGAGCCTGTCTATCATAGCCAGATACTCACGTACACTTTCGGGCTTGATGATGCCGCAGACCAGTTCATCCATGATGATGCTATTGAGGCGCTTCTGGTCGTTTGCATCTGGCAAAGCGAAATCCAGCCCCTGCTTGCGCAAGACTGCAGGATAGACTTCGCTACCCATGAGCCAGCCGGTGCCAGTAATAGCGACACGGCGGTAGCCATGTTGCACTGCTGCTGTAACCACCTCCTCTGCAATATGCAGCCAGGGTAAAGGCGAGCTTGCCTGCACCAGATCAAAAGCCTGATGGATGGTATTGTCAGGGCAAATCAAAAAGTCCGCCCCTGCCCCGGCCAGTTTATGTGCCGATGCCAGCATCAGATCAGCCACGCCTTGCCTGTCGCCACGTTCCAGGCAATCAACATACAAAGTCAGCGAAGGCGTATGCATGCTCACTTCAGGATGGGCATGAGGGCCCAGCAAGCTGGCGCCTTCTTCACAAATGGTACGATAACAAAGCGCCGCCCCGGCGGCCGAACAACCAACTATACCTATATGCAAACTCATGGTTGTTTCATTCCTGTCAAGTTATGATATTTAACAAAACATCATAATACTCAAAATCACATCGCGGTTCGGGCTTTGAAACACAAATCGTCGCCAAACCAAATGCACTATACCTACTCAATCTATTGACTCATTTGACATCTCACTGGCTGAGCCCCACAATCAGCGCGCTTTGGCATATTTGCAGATAAATGATGATTTAAATGGCAATTTTTCCTGATGAGCCAGTCTGGTGCGATGCAGCAAACCCTCACTCTGCAAATACCAGCAAAAGTGACAGCAAAGAATAATCAAACCATGGTTGCCAGTCTGCCGCAATTTTGCACAATTTTTGACCAAAAAATCAGATTGCGCTTGACGTTAAACAGGCTCCATAGTTAAATACGAAATCGATTGCGCAAACGATTGCGCGACAACTTTTTACCGAGAATAGCATCATGAAGCCACGCATCACTGTAGTCGGCAGCGTCAATATGGATCTGGTTTTTCGCACGCCGCGCATGCCGGCCGTAGGCGAAACCCTGCATGGCCATGAATTTTGTCAAATTCCAGGTGGCAAAGGAGCCAATCAAGCCGTTGCTGCAGCCCGCCAGGGTGCCCAGGTCAGCTTCATAGGTGCGGTAGGCGACGATGGTTTTGGCAGTTTTTCCCGCGATTGCCTGGCAGCTGAAGGCATGGAGCTGACGCATCTGGCCCGCGTAGCAGGTGTAGCAACAGGCGTAGCCGGTATTTTGGTGGATGACAGCGGCAGCAACAGTATCGTGCTGGCCGCAGGCGCAAATGCCACACTGACAGCGGCACAGGTAGATGCTGCTACAGCCGCCATCGCTGGTGCGCAATTGCTGGTTTGCCAGCTTGAAACCCCATTGGCCACCGTCATCCGCGCGATAGAAATCGCCCGCGCCCAGGGTGTCAAAGTGATTTTGAACCCGGCCCCGGCACAAGACCTGACAGATGCCTTGCTGGCCCAGGTGGATTACCTGATCCTGAATGAAACAGAAGCCTCGCAACTGAGTGGCGTAACAGTAACAGACCAGGACAGCGCCAAAGCAGCATCGGAACAAATCCTGCAACGCGGCACAGGCACGGTCTTGCTGACCATGGGTGAGCATGGTGCCCTGATTACGGATGAGACTGGCAGCCAGTTCATCCCTGCTGTCAAGGTGGATGTGGTGGACACAACCGCTGCGGGCGACACCTTTGTCGGCGCTTTTGCCGTTGGTATTGCCAATGGCCTGAGCGTCATCGACGCCAGCCGTGAAGCGCAATACACAGCCGCACTGACTGTCACCAAGCTGGGTGCGCAGACATCCATACCGCAGCGCCAGCAAGTGCTGGATTTCATGGCGCTCAGGAAAGCTGCTTGATTAACTGGATTAACTGGATAATCGCCGGGTAATCACAGGATAAGCACCGGAGAACACAACAACAAATTGGACTTGGGCGATAAATCATGCCCTGCCCACCAGTAGCAACACTGAGCAACACTGTTTTTGTTAAAATTTCGCCCGCGTGGCTGAAACGAAATGTCTGCACCATGTTAGGCTTGCACAGGCTTTCAAGACTGGCTTGATTTTTTACAAAGCCCAGGCTGTGGCAGCGAAAAAACATGGTTTTTAATTTGGGCGCTGCATGCTCCTCATGAGCACAACAGCACAACGACATCTGATGAAGGAAATTTCATGAAACTCAAGCAAATCTGCCTGTCCCTGGCGACCCTGATGGCTGTCGGCGGCGCGGCCAGTGCTTATGCTGCCGACCTTAAATTTGCAGTGATCTATGATGCAGGCGGCAAGTTTGACAAGTCCTTCAACCAGTCTGCATCTGAAGGCGCTGAGCGTTTCAAGAAAGAAACCAAACTCAACTTTATCGAAGTGCAAGTCGCCAGCGACACCCAGACTGAACAAGTCTTGCGCAATCTGGCCCGCAAGAATGTAGACCTGATCGCCGCCATTGGCTTTGCCCAGGCGCAGGCTGTGCAGAATATTGCCAAGGAATTCCCTAAAACCAAGTTCGTCCTGATCGACGGTGTTGCTACTGGTGACAATGTCAGCTCCGTCTTATTCAAGGAACAAGAAGGTTCTTACCTGGTGGGCGTAGCAGCAGCAATTGCCAGCAAATCCAAGAAGGTAGGCTTTGTCGGTGGCATGGACATCCCCCTGATACGCAACTTTGCCTGCGGCTATGCACAAGGTGCCAAAGCCACGGAAGCCAAGATTGATGTAGTACAAAACATGGTAGGCACCACTACCGCCGCCTGGAATGACCCATCCAAGGGTGGTGAACTGGCACGCGCCCAGTTTGAACGCGGTGTCGATGTGATTTTTGCAGCAGCCGGTGGCAGTGGCATGGGCACTTTGCAAGCCGTCAAGGAAAAAGGCAAGCTGGGCATAGGCGTGGATTCCAACCAGAACTACATGCATCCGGGCAGCATGCTGACCTCCATGGTCAAACGTGTAGACCAGGCTATCTATGACAGCTTCATGCAGCTGAAAAATGGTAACTGGAAAAACGGTACCCAATACAAGGGCCTGAAAGAAGGCGGCGTCGATTGGGCACTGGACAAGGATAACCGCGCTGTCGTCAGCGCGGACATGGAAAAACGTATCAATGCAGCCAAGCAAGACATCATCAATGGCAAGGTCAAGGTTGTTGATTTCCGTGAAGGCAATAAGTGCCCGGTCTGATGTCGGGTAGCATTTGACTAAGATTTGACCAAGAGTTGACTATTAAGATTGACGATAAGTCACTATAGGGGCGCAAATGCGCCCTGATTGATGTATAAGCCCTTGCACACCGCCATTTAAAGAAACGCTAAAGTATGCAGCCAGCAGTCGAATTTCAACAGATCTCCAAACGTTTTGGTGCAGTACAGGCCAACCGTGATGTGAGCTTTTCCATTGCGCCGGGGTCCATCCATGGCGTGATTGGTGAAAACGGCGCAGGCAAGTCCACGCTGATGAGCATACTGTATGGCTATTACCGCGCTGACAGCGGCAAGCTGCTCATCAATGGCGCAGAACAGCATATCCGCAACAGCCAGGAAGCGATCAACCTGGGCATAGGCATGGTGCACCAGCATTTCATGCTGGTCGAGAACATGACAGTGCTCGACAATGTCATGCTGGGTACCGAAGGCGGTTTTCGCCTGAAACCCAAGCGTCATGAAGTCGAGGCAAAGCTGCGCGAAATTTGTAAACGCTATTCTTTGGATGTAGACCCGCTGGCGACGATACAGGATTTGTCCGTCGGCGTGCAGCAAAGGGTAGAGATCCTCAAGCAGATTTACCGCAGCGCCAATATCCTGATTCTCGATGAACCTACCGCTGTATTGACGGTGCAAGAGGCCGCCTCCTTATTTGAAGTGCTGCGCCTGTTCAAGGAACAGGGCAAGACCATCATCCTGATCACCCACAAGCTGCAAGAGATACAAGAGATTACCGACCAGGTCACCGTCATGCGCGGCGGCACCGTCATCGGTTCAGTGGCGACCAAGGACACCACCACGGCACAAATGGCCGAGATGATGGTAGGCCGCCCTATAGTCACCCACTTGCCGCGTGCTGTCTATGCGCCGGGCGAGACGGTGCTCGAAGTCAAGGACCTGAACCTGGTGAACTCGCAAAAAGTCAGCCTGCTGAAGAATGTCAGTTTCAATATCCGCGCCGGTGAAATCGTGGCGATTGCCGGTGTCTCTGGTAATGGTCAGAGTGAATTGCTGGAAATCTTGAGCGGCATGCGCCTACCCACCAGTGGCAAGCTGCAAATGCAGGGCAAGGATTTGCCCTTTGATGGCCGCAAGGATGCCGATGGTTTGCCAGCCACTTTCCGTGACCTGGGCATAGCCCATGTTCCAGAAGACCGCTTGCGCGATGCCGTCGTCAAAAATTTCTCGGTCATGATGAACAGCTTCCTGGGTTACCAGAAAAAACTCGGCAAGTCCTTTGGTTTGCTGGATTACAAAAGTATTTTGAAGAATTGCACAGACTTGCTGGCCAAGTTTGATGTACGCCCGGCTGACCCGCATTTGCGTATCGCCCTGCTGTCTGGCGGTAACCAGCAAAAAGTGGTGATGGCGCGCGAGATCGCTGCCAACCCAAAACTGATGCTGGTAGGCCAGCCTACCCGTGGCGTGGATATAGGCACGATAGAAAGCCTGCATACCCGTCTGCTGGCGATGCGTGATGCCGGCATTGCGATTTTGCTGGTATCGGTAGAACTGGAAGAAGTACGCGCCCTGGCTGACCGCATCCTGGTCATCTCTGGCGGTGCCATCACGGGTGAATTGAAGGCAGAAGAATTTGATGCAACCGAGATAGGTTGCCTCATGGGTGGTATACATACGCACTAAGCACCAAGCGAGTGCCAAGGATTAAACAAGCCCTGGTAAGAATATTGCAAGAACAAGCAAATACAGACAAGCACAGACAAGCGACCAAACAAAGATGAATCAAGCCGACCTCCCACGCTGGGCCACCGCATTTGCCCTGCCGCTGTTAAACCTGTTCTCCGCCTTACTGGTCGCGGCGGGTGTGATTTATTTGCTGGGCGAAAGCCCGATAGAATCCCTGAGCATACTCATCAATGCCGCCGTGCTGAACCCTGAAGGCCTGGGTTACACCCTGTTTTATGCTGCAACCTTTATCTTCACCGGCTTGTCGGTGTCGGTTGCCATGCAGGCTGGTTTATTCAATATCGGCAGTGAAGGCCAGATGTATGTAGGCGGCCTGGGCCTGACCTTAATGTTACTGTGGCTGGATTCTTCCCTGCCAGGCTGGTTACTGATACCTCTGGCAATGCTGGGTGCGGCTGTATTTGGTGCGGCCTGGGCTTTTTTGCCGGGTTACCTGCAAGCCAAACGCGGCAGCCACGTGGTAGTGACCACCATCATGTTCAACTTCATCGCTGCCAGTCTGATGAATTATGCGATTGTCAGCTTTCTCATCCCTGCTGGCCAGCAAAACACAGCCAGCCGCGTATTTGCCGATGCATCCTGGTTGCCCAAGTTGAACAGCATCTTGCCTGTGCTGGGTGAAACACCTTTGAATATCAGCTTTGTGCTGGCCCTGGTGGCACTGGTGATTTACGGTGTCGTGGTCTGGCGCACGACCTGGGGTTACCAGTTGCGTGCCACTGGTTTGAACCAGCATGCGGCGCATTATGCCGGTATCTCCATCAGCAAGACGATCATCGTGACGATGATGATATCCGGTGCACTGGCTGGCCTGGCTGCTGTCAATTCTGTCATGGGTTCTACCCACTACCTGAACCTGAACTTCCCTGCCGGTGCTGGTTTTATCGGTATCGCGATTGCCCTGATGGGGCGTCAGCATCCGGTGGGTATTTTGCTGTCGTCGATATTATTTGGCGCGCTGATACAGGGTGGCTTTGATCTGTCGCTGGAAAAAGCCAATATCCCGCCAGAGACGTTTATCTTTATCCAGGGTTTGATTATCCTGTTCTGTGGTGCCATGGAAAACCTGTATGCCCCTGCCCTGTCTGCCCTGCTCAAGCGTAAGGAAAAATGATGTTTGATGATTTTCAATTTTCCAGCATCCTGGTATCGACCATACGCAATGCACCGGTATTGATGTTTGCTGCCATGGCTGGCCTGTTTGCAGAACGCAGCGGCGTGGTTGACCTGGCACTGGAAGGCAAGATGCTGGCCGCCGCCTTTGTCTCTGCTGCCGTAGCCTTTGTGACCAAAAGCCCCTGGCTGGGTATCATGGCAGGCGTGGGTATCTCGGTTGCCATCGCGCTGCTGCAAGGCTTTGTCAGTATCACGCAAAAGGGTAACCAACTGGTCGCCGGTATTGCCCTCAATATTGCCCTCAGCGGTTTGACCTTTGTCGTCGCCCAGTATTTCTTCCAGCAAGGTGGCCGCACGCCTGATCTTGGTGAAGCACGTTTGTTTGATATCGTCTTGCCCGGTTCTGAAGCAGTTGCCGGTATCCCCTTCATAGGCTGGGTATATACCAAGCTCATAGGTGGACATAGCGCGCTGGTGTATCTGGCCTTTGCCCTGATCCCTGTCGTACACTGGGTCTTGTACCACACCCGCTTTGGCCTGCGCCTGCGTGCTGTCGGCGAGAACCCGCATGCGGCCGATGCGGCGGGCATTAATGTAGAACGCACCCGCTTCATGGCCATGCTGTGCGCTGGCGTGCTGTGCTCATTCTCTGGCGCGTATTTGTCCATCGTGCAAAGCGGCTTCTTTTTGCGTGACATGTCAGCCGGTAATGGTTACCTGGCCTTGACGGCGCTGGTATTCGGCAACTGGCGTCCGCTGCACACAGCCCTGGGCTGTTTGATGTTCGGTTTCTTCGCTGCCCTGCAAGTCCAGATAGAAGGCGTAGTCTTCCCTGGCATAGGCAAAGTACCGGGCTCTTTGATACAAATGATACCTTACGTCGTGACCGTGATCGTTCTGGCAGGCTTGATGGCAAAATCCGTCGCCCCGAAAGCGATAGGCCAGCCGTTTGTGAAGTCACGTTGATTTGAAAAACATAAGACCTCTCAACACAGAGGCACAGAGACACAGAGGGGCACAGAGAAAGGCGAGTGAAGAGCAACGAGGGTTGGGCTAATTGTAGGTTGGGCTACGGTTTACCAGCCCAACACTCGGCGTTTCTATAACGTATTCGTTGATTGTAGGCTAAGTGTTGGGCTGATGAAGCGTAGCCAAGCGTGGCCCGGCCCAACCTACGTATTTGCAACCTACATGACTCTCCCGCTTTTCTCTGTGCCCCCCTCTGTGTCTCCGTGCCTCTGTGGTGAGCTTTTCGGTCTAAGATTTTAAAACATAATTTCGACCTCCTTGAACCGGGTCAACTGCAACAATTCACATCGCGACTGGGTTCTGCCCAATGGCCAGCCGGTGTAATTTTGGAGAGCATACACATGTCAACAACAGCAAAACATAAAGTCATCTTTGATACTGATCCAGGCGTCGATGATGCAATGGCCTTGTATTTCGCGCTGGCACATCCTGATATCGATGTGGTTGGTATCACGACTACTTTTGGTAATGTCCATGTTGAGCAAGCCACCATCAATGCGCTGTACCTGACGCGCATTGCTGGCCGCAATATCCCTGTCGCACAAGGTGTACCTGTACCTTTCGCCAAAGCGCCTGGCATGCCGCCAGATTTCATCCACGGTGCTGATGGTTTGGGTAACCTGAACAGCCGTATTGAAGTCGGTGGCAAGGCAGAAGTAGAAAGCGCGGCTGAATTCATCGTCAAGATGGCACGCCAGCATCCGGGTGAAATTACCCTGGTCGCAGTTGGTCCATTGGGTAACCTGGGCCTGGCCCTGAAGATGGAACCACAATTGCCAAAACTGCTGAAGCAAGTCGTGCTGATGGCTGGTACGGTTGATGAGCCAGGCAATGTCTCACCAGTGGCCGAAGCCAATGTCTGGAATGATCCTGATGCAGCTGACCTGGTCTTCACAGCAGGCTGGGATTTGACCATGGTTGGTCTGGACGTGACTCATCGCGTGGTCTTGCCTTCGAGCTTCTTTGCGGCTCTGGCAGAAAAACACAAGCACGTGGCGATGGATACCTTGTCACACGCAGTCAACTTCTACGCCAACTTCTACCAAAGCATACGCCCAGACCTGGGCCATGCCTGCTATGGTCATGACGTGCTGGCATTTGTCTGGCTGGTGGCACCGCAGATTTTCGAAACCAGCTCTGGCCGTGTACGCGTCGCCAAAGAAGGCATAGGCAATGGCCAGACCATGATGGCAAAACTGCCTATCCCTTATCCACAGGCAGGTTGGGAAGCCAGCAAACCAGAGACACGTGTTTGCATGAAGGTCGATGCAGAGGCATGTAAGCAATTGATCGATACAACCCTGGCATCCAGCTGGTTGCAAGCACCGCTGGCGCAATAAGGGGAGACCATCATGTTTATCGAACCAGTTGATTATCGCGCACCCGATGCTGCAAAAAAATTCACTGAAAGCCTGCACCGCACCGGCTTTGGTGTCTTGACCAATCACCCGCTGTCGCAAAGCACGCTGGAAACCATCTACAAGGAATGGTATGAGTTTTTCCAGACCGATGCGAAGAACAAGTATGATTTCGACCGCGAAAAAATGGATGGCTATTTTTCGCCTAGTATTTCCGAGACTGCCAAGGGTCAGACCAAGCGTGACCTGAAAGAGTTTTATCATATCTACCCTACTGGCCGTTACCCAGAGGAAGTGTCAGATGCTGCGCGCCAGTACTATGACGATGGTGCCAAGCTGGCCGCGGAGTTGTTGCAATGGGTAGAAGATCACTCGCCTGCCGACGTCAAGGCCAAGTATTCCATGCCCCTGTCAGACATGATCACCGACAGCGACCTGACCCTGCTGCGCGTTCTGCATTACCCACCACTGCGTGGCGATGAAGAACCGGATGCCGTGCGCGCTGCGGCCCATGGCGACATCAACCTGCTGACCTTGCTGCCTGCAGCAACCCAGGCCGGTTTGCAAGTGCAGGGCAAGGATGATGCATGGCATGACGTGCCCTGCGACTTTGGCATGCTGATCGTGAACATTGGCGATATGCTCGATGAAGCCTCGGCAGGCTACTACCCATCGACTATCCACCGCGTACTGAATCCTACCGGTGAAGAAGCGAAAAAATCCCGCATCTCGCTGCCACTTTTTTTGCATCCGCGTGCGGATGTGGTGCTGTCCGAGCGTCATACCTCAGGCAGTTATCTGCAAGAACGTTTGCGTGAACTGGGTGTGAAGAAGTAAGGTTTTTGTAGTTCGGTTTTGCAAGCTTCGACAATTGAAAAGCCCGTAACAGTTTCCTGTTACGGGCTTTTTGTATGTTGCGCCATGTACCTTGATGTTCTTTGACGTGCTGCACTATGCACGGCAATATCCACCGTCAGCAATTAACAGCCCAGTCGTCATGCCAGACTCGATCTGGCATCCAGTGTCGTTAAGCCGTATCGCTTGTCTCACCATACACGCAACAAAAACAATGATTTGCACACTGCCTGCGAGCAAGCAGCATCAGTATGCCAGCAATGTCACTGGATGTCGGATCAAGTCCGGCATGACGGATTTGAGGGGGTGCATTTAAGTTGCGGTGTACGTATTCGCAAGATACAAAATGCACTACGCAAACCCCAGCATCGCCTTCCCCAACTCCTCCTGCAAAAGCTGGAACACCACCTTGATACGTGTAGTCTCGCGCAAGTCAGGATGGATCAGCAGCCATAGCGCAGCCGCACATTCAGGTATAGGTTCACCCACCCGCTGCAAGGCATCTGAGCTGTCACCCAGTATGCAAGGCAAGATCGCCAGGCCCATGCCCTGCAGACAAGCTTGTTGGACCAGGCCAAAGCTGCTGCTGCGGTAACCGACTTCATCCAGCGGCAGAATATTGCCCAACCAGCGCAGGCTGCGATGGCCGCTGTAGGCATCATCGAGTGCTATCCATTGATGCCGATCCAGTGGCAGGTCTGCATGCAAGGCAAGATAGGACGAGGCAGCATAGATGCAAAATTCCAGCGGGGCGATGTGCTTGCCTATCAGGTAGTCTGGCGGCGTGGTCGTCGGGCGCACGGCGATGTCGGCATCGCGCTTGGACAAATTGGCAGATTTGTTATCCACTTCCAGCGTCAGCCTGATTTGTGGGTAGCGCTGGCGGCACAAGGCCAGTATTGGTGGCAACAGAGTCAAAGCCAGGCTGTCGGTGGTGGAGATGCGTACCAGGCCGCTGGGGCGCAAATCTGTGCCTGCCACCCGCAGCATGGCGCTGGTGGCAATCGCATCCAGCTCAGCACCGGCGCGCATGAGTTCTTCACCTGCTGCCGTTGCATGGTAGCGGCCGGCATTGCGTTCAAACAGGCGCACGCCTGTTTCGGCTTCCAGCTGGTTCAGGCGGCGGAATACGGTTGCATGATTCACGCCCAGACGACGCGCAGCACCTGCCAGTGAACCAGTCTCGGCTATCCAGGCAACCAGCCGCAAATCATTGAGATTTTCCACGCTTTGCATTTTCGCAAATAATTATGTCATTAATTGCTAATTGTATTGCATAAATGCAGTGACTACACTGCGTATGTAATCGATGAGTCAACCACTACAAAGGAGAAAGATATGAAACGCACAATCCTGGCAATCACAACAGGTTTGCTGTTTGCAACAGTTGCACAAGCAACGCAAGCCGCAGAACCCATCTGGGATGGCAACAAGGTCGAGATGGTCAGCGAGAAACTGGGGGATGGCGTGTATGCCTACTATGCCAATAACGCCAAAGAACTCAATGCCAAAGGTGGCGCAGCAGCCACCAGTGGCGGCCTGATCGTTGGCAGCAAGGGTGCCCTGTTGATAGAAACCATGCTCAACAAACGTTTGAATTCACAGGTGATGGCACTGAGCCAGAAGCTGGGCCACAAGCCTATCCTGTATGCAGTCAACACCAGTTCACACGGTGACCATGCCTACGGCAATATGTATATGCCTGCCAGCACGAAGATCATCCAGCATGCCCAGACCAGCACTTATATCCATGCGCATCTGGACGATGACAAGGCTTTCATGATCAAGAACTTTGGCACTGGCCGCGGCATAGAAGAAATCAAGGCACGCACGGGTGATGTATTGGTCGCACCTGGTAGTACCTTGAAACTGGACCTGGGTGGCAAGGTGGTGGAAATCATGGACTTTGGCTTCGCACAGACCGGCGGCGACTTGTGGGTGTGGGAACCAGAAAGCAAGATCATGTGGAGTGGCAACCCCATCATCGCTGGCAAACCCGCCCTGCCCTGGTTGCTGGATGGACACCTGATCGCCACACTGGAAACCTTGCGTCGTGTTGATGCCTTCTTGCCAGCAGATGCCCGCATCGTCCCCGGCCATGGCGTCGCCATAGGCAAGGAAGACTTGAAATGGCAGATTGCCTATCTGGAGACGGTACGCAGCCAGGTACAGACAGCCATCAACCAAGGCTTGAATCTGGAGCAAACCGTGAAGCAGGTCAGCATGCCAGACTATGCGGGTTATGCCCTGTTTGGTTGGGTGCACCCAGGCTTGAATGTGCCTGCGGCGTATAAGGACTTGGGTGGGAAGTAAGCAAACAAGAGACTTGCAGATGCCGCTGTGATGGCGGCATCTGCAATGCAGCGCAGGGTGCGACATGCGCATCGCTTGTAAAACATATCAGTAAGCGAAGATGGTGTGCACAGCGCACGGAATACCAGGATTCCGCTCAAGCAGCTTTCTGAGTCGTGGTTGTGGCTGGTTTTGCCAGGGTCACGGTATCACCACTAGGTATGCCATCCGATTTCCAGCGTGCAAATTCTGTACGTATGGCTTCCAGGGTTTGCTTGCTGATGTCTGGCAAACTGCCACCCAGAATATCCGAAGCTTCTTTAAAACCTTGCTCAACCGCAGCAGATACCTTGTCCAGCTTGGCGGGGTCGTCACCGATGGCTGCTTTGGCAAAGCTCAAAATACGCTCTGCTGTTTTTTGCACACTGAATTCACCACCTTCGGCCACGGCTGCCTGGGCGGCCTTGATGGCTTCTGGGCTGGCCGAGATTTTTTGCTGGCCGCTGACCACTTTGGAGATTTCCAGGCCTTGCTGCTCAACCAGAGGCTTGATGAGATTGACAATTTCCTGAGCCTTGCGATCAGACTCTTCCAGCAGGGCTTGCAGGTCTGGCTTGGCTGTCTTGTTCAAGCGCGGGTCATTGTAGACGACGGCACTCTCCTGGCTGCTGTCTACCGAGCTATCCAGGCTGACCTTGGTGCTTTCGTCAGGAGCAGGCTTGATCTCTGCATCTTCCGCCGCCTTGTCGCCGGATTTGGGTGCCTTGGTTTGAGCCGTTTGGTAGGCACGCACGTAGAGGTCTTTTGCAGAAATTTCTATGCTCATGGTATTACTCCAGGGAAAAGTTTGGAGATTTGATCCCTCACTATCTTCGTTATGTACCAAGATGAGGGAAATTACAATGATAAAAGAAAATCACTATTCTTGCTTATCATCCAATTAAGCAAAACTATTGATCGTTGATGTATAACAAATTTTGAAGATAACAGGCTCAGGCTGCCTCATCGGTGACCACATCAAACATGACACGATTCCTGCCCGCATGCTTGGCAGCATACAGCAGTTGATCGGCACGGGTGCGCACCATGTCCGGCGTAATCTCGCCGCCCTGGTATTCGGTAATACCTATGCTACTGGTGACCAAGACCTGGACAAGCGAAGTCTGGATGGGATGCTGTTCAAGGCGTAGCCGTAATCTTTCCATGGCAGCCGCTGCCTCTCTGGCATCGGACTCAGGGAAGAGGATGGCAAATTCATCGCCGCCCAGACGGGCAGCCTTGTCTATGCCGCGTATATTAGACTGCATCAGGCTGGCAAAGTGTGCGAGTACTTCATCACCAGCTTGATGACCATAGATATCATTGACGGTTTTAAAATGATCGATATCAAGCAAGGCCAGGGCATAGGGGCGGCCCATGCGGGCAGCACGCTGATGTTCTTCTGCCAGCATGGGCAAGAAGGCGGCACGATTGATCAAACCGGTAAGGGCATCCACTTCAGCCGCCTGCTGCCACTCCTGCCTGGCCGCTTCTATGCTCAGCAACTGGTGGTTATGCAAGGCCACGGCCAGGATGGTAAAAGTAGTAGTGCAAACAAAGCACACCAGCATGAAGTTGGCCTCCACCAGATTACGACTCTGGAAAGGCCCCAGTTGCTGTCCTGTGATGGCAATAATCGCCACCATACTAATCGCCAGGATCAGTGTCACCAGGTTCAGGCTGACATAGAAAGTCAGCAACAGCAACACCGGCAGGATGAAATAGATAAAACCGGGGTAACCACGGAACGCCAGATACAGCAAGACGCCCACGCCCAGGCTGGTCAGCAGCAGTCTTTGCACTTCAACATGACGCAGTTGACGATCATTACTCCATGCCTGGTAAAGTGGATAGATCAGCAAAATACCCAGACTATCTGCCAGCACCAGCATGCGAAAAAAATTGCCGGCCTCTTCCCATTGTATATAACCACCCACCGCCAGGTTCAGGCTGAGAATGAGGCTGCTGAGCATGGTCGGTATCAGGCAGACTTTGATGCCAAAATGTAAAAGATCAGTAGATTTACGCAAGCCTTCTGGCAAGGACAAGCGCATCATCAGCATGGCCACCGTGCCAGCCAGACCATCGGCGGTGGCCGATATCAGGGTATATAACACCGGGTTTGCCAGATGGGCTTCTGCCATGCCGGGATAATTCGCGCAAAAACTGACAAACATGATCAACGGCAGGGCCAGCAAGCCATGCCGCATGCACATCACCATGCCTATGCCAGAAGCCAGCCACAAGAGGGTGATATTGCTGGGTTTTAATGCAAACAATTGCATGCCGGTGCGGGCCGCCAGATAGTACAGGCCCATGGCAAATAAGGCCAAAGCCAGTTCCGGCAGTTTCTTCCTGAAACCGGGCTGTGCCTGTCCACCCTGCCCGTCTAAGCCAGGTGCGGAGGATTTAAGCTGATTCACCATATTTGACATGGTTTGATAATACAATGTCGCCTATACCAACGAAAGATGAACATGTTTAACAAAAGTGAACTATTGCAAGCTGCCAATACAGCCCGTGAATCCGCTTATGCGCCCTACTCCAAATTCAAGGTCGGCGCAGCCGTTTTGACCAAGGATGGCAAGACTTTTCATGGCTGTAATGTAGAAAACGCCTCTTATGGTTTATGCAACTGTGCCGAGCGCACTGCGCTGTTTTCTGCCATTGCGGCCGGTTACCGCCCCGGTGATTTTGCCGCCATCGCCGTCACTGGCGATACCGAAGGCCCAATCGCCCCTTGCGGTGCCTGCCGCCAGGTCATCATCGAGCTGGGTGGACCAGAATTGCCGGTGCTGCTGACTAACCTCAAAGGGGATGTCAAGACCACCACCGCCGGCGAGCAATTGCCGGATGCGTTTTACCTGAAACCGGAATAAGTCTCCACCATCCCGCACAGCATGCCAGCAACATCGCTGTGCGGGACTTTCAACATCCCTATCATCTCCTGCATGAGCAAATCCATACTGATCATCGAAGATGAGGTCAGCATTGCCGACACCCTGGCCTATGCCTTGAAGACCGACGGCTTTATCCCACAACACCTGAGCCTGGGCCAGCAAGCGCTGGAACTATTGCGCACGACGACAACACCACCGGCCCTGATCGTGCTCGACATCGGTTTGCCCGACATCAGCGGCTTTGATGTCTGCCGCCAGTTGCGCCAGTTCTCGGATACGCCTGTGCTGTTCCTGACAGCGCGTAATGATGAGATAGACCGCATCGTCGGTCTGGAAATCGGCGCCGACGACTATGTCAGCAAACCCTTTTCACCACGCGAAGTAGTGGCCCGCATACGCGCCATCTTGCGACGTCAGCAAGGCAAGGTGCAAACCGCGGCAGATACTACCGCGCCACGTTTTGAATTGAAACCGCAAGAAGCCCGCATACTCGCCTTTGGCCAGACGCTGAACCTGACCCGCTATGAATACCTGCTGCTCAAGACGCTGATGGAAAGCCCCGGCCATTTATTCTCGCGTGCGCAGCTCATGGACATCGTCTGGACCAACGCGCCCGACACGCTGGAACGCACCGTCGATGCCCACGTCAAATGCCTGCGCGCCAAACTGCGCCAGGCCAGGCTCAGCAGCACAGGCATCGCTGATGATGGCGAAGCAAATGATGAAGGCATCCTCACCCATCGCGGCATGGGCTATAGCTGGTCACCTGCATGAAGATAGGCCTGCGTATACTGCTGGGTTATTTCTTGATACTGGGCCTGAGTGCCTGGCTGATCCTGAATGTGGTCGTCGAAGAAATCAAACCCGGCGTGCGCGCCACGCTGGAAGACACCCTCATCGATACGGCCCAAATGCTGGCCACCCTGGTGGCAGACGATGTGGCGGCAGGCAAAGTCGCCGACAGTGATTTGATGAAGCGCATGCAAAACTATGCGCAACGCAGTATCGATGCCAACGTCAATGGCACGCGCAAGACCAGCCTCGATTACCGCATCTATATCACCGACATCAAGGGCATCGTTATCTTTGATAGCGAAGGCCAGGATGTAGGCAAGGATTATTCACGCTGGAACGATGTCTACCTGACCCTGCATGGCAAATACGGTGCGCGTAGTACCCGCCGCAAACCAGAAGATGAAGCCAGCAGTGTCATGCATGTGGCCGCACCCATCCTCGATCATGGTCGCATCATAGGTTCATTGACGGTCGCCAAGCCCATCTCCACCATTGCCCCTTTTATCAAGCACAGCCAGCGCAAAATTTTGCAGCGCAGTGCCTGGTTATGGATAGCCTCATTACTGATAGGCCTGGGGTTCTCATGGTGGCTGAACCGCACTTTGCGCAAGCTGCAAACTTACGCTATTAGCGTAGAAAATGGCGAAAAAACCAGCCTGCCTGAACTCGGTAATAATGAAATCGGCAGCCTCGGTCGCGCCCTCGAAGCCATGCGCGACAAGCTCGAAGGCAAGCAATATGCAGAACAACTCATGCACACCATGGCGCATGAATTAAAAAGCCCCATCGCCTCAATACAAGGCTCGGCCGAACTCATGCGTGAAGATTTGCCTGCCGCAGACAGGCAGCATTTTTTGAACAACATCCTTGAACAGAATACCCGCCAGCGGCAATTGATCGACAAATTGCTGGCCCTGGTCAAGCTGGAAAAACAGCAAAGCCTGACCAATGTGCAACTGGTCAACATCCCGCACCTGCTGGCGCTGGTGGTGGAAGATGCCCAGCCCAGGCTACAAGCCAGGTCACTACAATTACAGCAAGACATGGGCGCAGGCATCACCAGCATCAATGGTGATGAATTGCTCTTGCGCCAGGCGCTGGGTAACTTGCTCGACAATGCCATTGCCTTTGCGCCAGCAGGCAGCACCATCAGCATAGAAGCCCGTGTCATCAATAAGCCTGATGGCACAGCATCCCTGCAAATCAGCATCAGCGACCAAGGGCCGGGCATACCTGATTACGCGCTCGATAAAATCTTTGACCGCTTCTACTCCCTGCCGCGACCAGATGCAGCCAAAAGCACAGGCCTGGGTTTGCCGTTTGTGCGGGAGGTGGCCTTGCTACATGGCGGGAGTATCAGCGTGGAAAATCAAGGAAGTGTTGGAGTGGTAGCGAGGTTTTGTTTGGAGGCATAGTTTTAGCTTTGACTCATCTAGCTTAGCATTCTAATATAGACTGAAATTTGAGCGGTTTGTACATTTCGTAGGTTGGGCTACGCTTCATCAGCCCAACGCTCGGCGTATCAATGACGTATTCGTTTATTAAAGGCCCAGTGTTGGGCTGGTAAGGCGTAGCCCAACCTACGAGGAAAATAGAGTATGCCCATCCGCCCGCCTGAATTTAATGCGTTAATAGAAAAATTGAAGCCAGCTCTAGTAAACCGGCCTGCAATAATTATCGCAATTACTGGGCAATTGGGTCATGGTAAAACTACATTTGGCCGATTCTTAGCGTGGTATTTTAATACATCATTAATAGAGACCGATTTCTATCTGGTTCCTTTTGAAGGTATCGATATAGACACCTCAAAAATATCTCCTCTAATAGACAAACGTCTAAACAATGCTCAGCCTATAATCATTGAAGGTTACGGAATACTTGAAGCACTCTCAAAATTAAGAAAACACCCAAACCTAATTATCCATGTACAACGAGAAGAAAACATTCCATTAAGTCCGTTTCATGATCCCAAAGAATGGGGCTTTGAACAAGTGCCCAGGCACATATTACAAGCACCCCATTAATCGTTAAAACTCTAGTACTTCACACAAACCACATCATCCCCGCATATCGCTTTTTTACATTACAAGCTTCGCCATTACCGGAGCATGTCATGCAAAGAAGTCTGTTATTCAAAATCGCCATCGTCGGCCTGCTGACCATCTTGTTGTTTGTGCCGCTGGGCATGATACAAGCCACTATCTCGGAGCGTATACATTACCGCGAAGAGGCGGTACGCAGTATCACGGCGGATTCTGTCAGTGAGCAGGTCATCGTTGGCCCCGTGCTGGTCGTGCCCTATACCGAGACCTGGGAAGATGAGAGCTTTGATGCAACGCTCAATAAAACCGTGCGCCGGCAGTTGTCGGCCAATAGAAAGCACTATATCTACCCGAATGAAATGCAGGTCATAGGTAATATCGATACTGACCAGCGTTATCGCGGCATCCATAAAGTGCTGGTCTATACCGGCCACCACAAAATAGCAGGTGACTTCATACTGCCTGAATTGTCCAGCATGGTACAGAAAGATAATCCCAAAGCCGTCATCGCCCTGGCTGATGCACCATATATTTCCATGGGCCTCAGCGACACCCGTGGCTTGCAAAACTTCCCCAAGCTCACCTGGGATGAGCAAAGCATAGAATTCAAACAGGGTAGCGGACTCAGTGCTTTCCCGCATGGCATCCATGCTGGCCTGGATGCCATGAAGCTGGCGGATGCGAAACAAATTAAATTCAAGATAGACCTGGATGTCGATGGCATAGAAAAACTGAGTTTTGCACCACTCGCAAAAAACAATCAGGTCAAGCTGTCTTCGAACTGGCAGCATGTGCAATACAGTGGTCGCTTCCTGCCTTCGCCCAAAGGCAGGACCAATGATGACAAGGGTGTCAGCGCCAGCTGGAATATTTCTTCGCTATCCAGCAATGCACAACTGCAAATGACTAAGCTGGAAAATGCAGGCGCAGCAGTCAATATGCGTACAGGCAATTCATCTGAAATGGACAATCCCGAATCAACAGCATCACCTATAGATGTCTTCAGTGTTTCCTTCATTGAGCCAGTCAATATCTACAGCCAGGCTGACCGCGCCGTCAAATACGGCCTGATGTTTGTCGCCCTGACCTTTGCCGCCTTCTTCTTGTTTGAAGTCTTGAAGCAATTGCCCATCCACCCTGTGCAATACACCCTGGTTGGTCTGGCGCTGGTGATTTTCTTCTTACTGCTGGTCAGCCTGTCAGAAAAAATCAGCTTCGTGCTAGCCTATCTGACGGCCAGCGCAGCCTGTATTTTACTCATCGGCATTTATCTGGCTAATGTGCTGCATAACTGGAAGCGTGGCCTGGGATTTGGTGCAGCATTGACGGTCTTATACGGCATCCTGTTTGGTTTATTGAGTTCAGAAAACAATGCCATGATGATGGGCAGCTTGCTGCTGTTTGCTGTCTTGTCAGGTATCATGCTGGCGACCCGCAAAGTCGATTGGTACAGCCTGGGCCAGCCTGTCACGGACAGTGCTTACGATCACGTCTGATAGTAGTATCAGCTCACGGTATCACAAGCAGAACCTTGCAGGCAGCATATGCAAGGTTCTGCTTTTTTTCATGCATGGTCTATCGTCAGCCCTGCGTTGATCTCTGCCAGGCTGCGCATCAGGGTTTCGGAATAATGCAGGCCAGCGCCGGAAGTGGCATAGATCAGCCTCAGCAAGATGAAATATTCGCCTACACAAAAACTCGCCACGTCAGGTAATCTGCTCTTGACCTGCGCTATAAAGTCCAGCAATTGCGCTTCTTCTGCCAGCCAGGCTGGCAAATTTGCGCCTGCTTGTGCCTCTGCTGCATATTCCACCAGGCCTGTGCACCATTGCCTGCTCCCGCCATGATTGGCTGGCGCTTCTGCACCTGCCAGATTGACCATTACCTGTGCATCCGCCCCCCAGCGCTTGAGTGTCTTGCTGTTATCGATGATGCGGGATACAGCCCCATCAAGTTCCTGCTCATCCGCCGCCAGGGCAAACCTGTCGGCATCAAATTCCTCACCTCCTACTTCTACATAAAAACGCAGTAATTTCATTCTTGCCTCCGTATTCAGGATTTGCGCAGGTGATGTCATGGCAGATACTTGGCTGTGGGATAAACCAGCCTGACCATACTTATTCTAGTCGCAATTGAAATTTTTGCAATTTCCATCATCGCTCCTGCCTCTTGCTGGCCACCAGCCTCGATCGCATGAGGCCAGCGGCTTTTGCAGGAAGCGCTAAAAATGCAAATCCTCAGTCTTAACCAGGCTGGCAAACAAACCCTGCAAAGTCGTATTGTGATGCGCAATGATGGTGCTGGCAGGAAGCAGCTCTGTGTCATTGCAGCTATGTGCATCTTCCACCAGGATGACCTTGAAACCCAGCTCGCTGGCAGCGCGGCAATTAGTATCGATGCAGTACTGGGTTTTCAGTCCGCAAATGATGAGCTCCTGAATGCCTTTTGCGCGCAATTGCTGTAATAAATCTGTCCCTTCAAAACAGCTGGGCCTGGTCTTTTCAAATACGGTATCGCGTGCCAAATCAATTTCCAGTGCAGGCATGATTTGCCAATTGCGACTACCTGCTTCTATGGGTGAGCCTTGCGGGCCTGTGTGGCGCACGGCAAACACGGGCACACCGGCAGCATGCGCCTTGGCCAGCACAAGCTTGACATTCTCCAGCACCTGCTCGGCTGCATGCACAGTGCGCCCGCCCTGGAACAGGCCCACCTGCATATCAATGACCAGCAAGGCAGGGTTTGTATATGATTGTTGCTCCATCTTTATGACTCCTTTTTTTCATCGTCAGTTTGCCAGCGTACAGGCAAGAAAAAACCCCGCTCATCGCTGGCGGGGTTTGCTGTATCAGGTAGTTTGCTCACTACCAGTAATGTCTCAATCAAACATACGCCAGCCAACCCCGCTACTACCTGTGGTAGTCGTGGTGGTAGTGAAGCCGGTCATTGTGGTCAATTGAAATCTCATGCGGAGAGTCTAGTTATTGCAAAAGCAATAGTCAAGCACGGGACATTTATTTTTTCAGGAACTGCGGATAAGCATTGATCTTGGCCTGCAAACGCTGCGCCAGTCCAAAGTCAGCGATCAGCAATTCATCATGGATGATTTGCGCTTCGTCACGGTAAGCGAGTATTTTTTCATTACTCCAGTAATGCGGTGGGTGATACAGATTGGTGATGCGATCCGCCATCTTGACCATCCAGATTTCTGCCGGTTGCTGCCGTATACGGTTGAGACTGTCGCGCATCTGCTCAGCCTTGCCCGGCAGTGAGGTATTCTTGGAAAGGGCTTGCACACCATCGGCTACGGCCTTGCCAAACTCTGCCCTCAATTGCTCATAGCTGGCACTGGTGTCTTCTATGGTGTCATGCAAGAGTGCACATTGCACGGCCAATGCACCATCTGCCGTAACATTAGCTTGCAAGGCCCAGATCACTTCCATGGCGACGCTGGCAATGTGATTGATGTACTCCACACGCTCACCTTCTACCTTGCCACCATAGGTTTGCCCGCTATGCTGGCGCGAAGAAAACGACCAGGCTTTTTCGTAAATATCCGGGGTCCAGTGATTCATTTGCATCCCTTTCAATAAAACCATGCTTTGTTTGGCAGCAACCACATACCAAGGTAGGTAGAGGGGGCAATTCTGCCTGATGTGGATTGCCAAATCCATGACACAGCTACTAACATGACGATGCTTGTTACCGACAAGTCTGCTAACAGGATCAAATCGAGCAATGATTATACAAAACATCTCATGCGGAAAGTGTAAAACTCCCTTGCAGCATTCAGGCACTTATCTTGATGTCATAGGGCAACCGTTTTTCAATTGTGAAAATTGTGGCTGCACCAACCTGCACCAGGAAATTACTGAATGGGATTTGCAGCCCTGGCTGCGCAAAGTTGCTCTGCTGGTATTGAGTAGCGTCTTTGTCGTCCTAGGTAGCATATTTATGGCCGTCACTTTTATAACATTGATGAAATGGCTGCACTTGGTAGACAGCGCGTTTTTCACTCACTATTTCAAACAAACCCTGCTCTTCTTCGTTGCGCTGATGACAATCGCCGGTATCTTCAAGTTGCGCCGTGACATACGCGCTTCACGCCTGCGCCTGACAAACCCTGACTATCGCGCTAAATTACACGCCATGGGTTTATAAAAAGAGCAGAAGTCATCCCGACAACACAGAACTACATCGCCACCCACCTGACCTGCCTGCGCCGGTCGCGGAACATGTGGATGGCAGAATGCACCATGCCTTCCGGGCTGCCGCTTTCCTGGTATTGCTGACGCAGATAGAGTGCATCATTGCCGGTGCGGGCGACTTCGCTTAAATGGCTTAATGCAGATTGGGCCCCCAGGCTTTCTGCATGGGGTTTGAGTTTGCTGAGGCTGGCGAGTATGTCTTCGCGCAAGAGCGTTTTTTCATAAGTTTGGGGGTGCACGGTGACGCCGTCAAAACCAAAGCGGCAAGCCTGGAAGCGGTTGTAGTTATACACCAGGTAATCATCTTCGGCTGGTGGTGCTTCGCGTTTTTCCAGCAGATAGGCGCACAGGACTTGCAGGTAGGCGGCCAGGGCGGCGGCTCTTTCCACATTCAGCGGGGTGTCGCAAACGCGCAATTCTATGGTGCCGTATTCAGGCTTGGGGCGTATGTCCCAATAAAAATCCTTCATGCTTTTGACGACACCGGTTTTTTCCATTTTGCTGAAATAAACGTTGGAAAACTCATCCCAGTTCAGCAAGAAAGGCGCGCGCCCTGACAAAGGGAAGGCATACACAGAATTAAGACGGGCAGAATTGAACAGGGTATCCCCACCCTGCACATAGGGTGAAGAAGCCGACAGGGCAATGAAGTGCGGCACATAGCGATTGAGTGAGTGCAGCAAGAAAAGGGCATCATCACCCGAGGTGCAACCTATGTGTACATGCTGACCAAAGATAGTGAATTGCTTGGCCAGGTAACCATACAGGGCGGAGACTTGTTCAAAGCGTGGCTTGGAAAATATCTTGCGGTCTGTCCACTTCTGGAAAGGGTGGGTGCCACCACCACAAATGCCTATGTTAAGTCTATCAGCGGCATGCACCAGGGTGTCGCGTATTTCCTGTAACTGGTGCAGGATGTCCAGATGTGTGGTGTGCACGTCGGTGCAGATTTCTATCATGCTCTGGGTGATTTCTGGCGTCACATTGCCAGGAAAAGGCCGCTTGGCCAGCAAATGCAAAAGGTCGGGGCTGGCAGCGGTGAGATCAAAGTCAGACAGGCTGACCAGTTGCAATTCCAGCTCTACTCCTACCGAGAGTGCGGCTGAATTTGTGAAGTCTGGCAGTGGCATATTATTGCTCCATTTCTTCCGGTGTTTCCTTGGCGGCGAACAGGGCCAACTGGGTCAGGATTGGCCCGGCAATTTCCAGTATCAGGGTCATGGCGACCAGGGCAAACCATTCATTGTTGTAAGCCATGCCAAAGCTGATGGGCTGCTCAAGATTCAATAGCAAGAAGACAGAAACCGGTGCCAACCCCAGACCTGTGAGCAAGCCCTTGCGCATGGAAATGCCACTGACCGGTGCCAGCAAGGTGGTGACTAGGATTTTGCTGCCCAGGCGCATGAGCAAGAGCAGGCCGCCCAGCATGGCCCCCGCCAGCACCTGTTGCCAGTCCAGTGTGGAAGCAGCAAAAACGAAAAGCACGACAGTCAGCAATTCACCCAGTATCCCAAAGTTTCTTTGGGTGCGCCCCAGGCTGATGCGCCTGTGTCTGGCGATCAGGCCAAAGGCCAGCGTCGCCAATATGGGGGACAGACCGCAGGCATGCATCAGTGCCACCAGCACGATGACCGCAAAAGCAAAGCCCAGGGTCGCATCCTGCGCCTGCCGGCCACGCCAGCGCAAAATCGTAGGCAGCAAGATGCCAAATACACTGCCTGCCAGCAATGAGGCACAAGCCACCAGCATGACACGCAAACTGTGGGCCGAGGCTTGCAAGAAATCGCCAGAAGTTTGCATGACCCAAAACACCAGGATAAGCTTGAAGGCAAATACTGCCAGTACAGAATTGATGGCAGTCAAATGCAGTATGCGTTCGCTGACCTGGCCAGAACTGCGTTGCTCGTTAATCACGCGTAACACGGCAGCAGGTGAAGATGACATCGCCAGTGCCCCCAGCAGCAAAGACATCAACTGTGTACTGCCATACCAGAATGCCACGCAATACACGGCAGCAAAAGCAGCGGCGGCTTCCAGCAAGCCTGTTACGGCTATCCAGGGATTGAGGCTCAGCCAGCGCAAATTAATACGATAGGAAAATTCAAACAGGATGAGGCCAAAAGCGATATTCGCCAGCAGCACCAGGCTATGATTATCCAGCGGTGTCAGATAATCGGGAAACAGATTCACCAACACAAAACCAGTCAAGGCATACACGCTGATACGCGGCAGGCGCAGGCTTCGATACGCGATATCACCCAATAACCATGCCAGCGCCATGATGCAGGGCCAGGCCATCTGGCTGACGTTGATGGAAAACTCAGTCATGCTATCTCCTCAAGGCGCCTGGCTTTTTTTAAAATCGGGTTTCTCTGGCGGCGCGCAAAAAACTGTCTAGTATGGGGGTGCAATCGAGCAAATCACTTTGCCCCGTCAAATGAAATTCAGGATGCCATTGCAGGCCAACCACGAATTTGGCGTTTTGATAGCGTATGGCTTCAACGATGTTATCGGCTGGTGAAATCGCCTCTACCCTGATGTCCCGCCCCAGGGTCTTGATGGATTGATGATGGATGGAATTCACCCTGGCAGCTACCTCTGTCGGAAATAATTTTGCCAATGAAGATTGCGGGGTGAATTGCAAATCATGGCCATGCTGGTCATACAAGTCATTAACGTGGGCGATGGCCCCCGGCACTTCAGTGAGGATGTCCTGATGCAGGCTGCCACCAAAAGCAACGTTCAATAACTGGCAGCCGCGGCATATGCCCAGCAAGGGTTTGTCGGCCTCGATAAACTCATGCAAGAGTTCCAGCTCATACATGTCGCGAGTGCGGTCACCAGCCCATTCGGGGCGGGTGGATTGCTGGGAATAACTCTCAGGTGCCACGTCAGCCCCGCCTTGCAAAACCAGGCCATCAAGGTGGCTGGCATAATCGCGCAAGCGTATATTGCTGGGGCGTATCAAACCATTGGTATTGACCGAGGGAATCATGAAAACCATGACATCCCGCGCCATGACCCATTGGGCGATCGATTCTTCCAGGTATTGCAGGGTCTTGCTGGGCAAGCCCCTGGCCCCTGCTTGCGGATGAAATATCCTGGCAGAAACACCTATGCGCAAAGTACGGTGGGTAATACTCTTTGCCGTACGTATCGAACTGGCGCGCAGGCGTGCGGTCAGAATGCGTGCAAAACTGCGCCAGGCCGACTCATTGGCTAGATATTTAGGCTGGATGGCATGATCTGCTGGAGCGGGAGGCAGGCTTTCAGGCGCAGGCCGCGCTGGCTGTGCGCTGTAAGTATCTTCAGATGCTGGCTTGGTATTGTCGTCACTCATGGCATGTATATCCATTGCTGAAAAAGTGAACTTCAAGTGCTTACATCTTGCGGTATTGCCACTGGCTTCTTTGGAAGCTGTTGACGATCGCGCACATGCTTAAGACCGTAAACAGCTACTCACATCTTAGCAGATAGTTGGCAAACATCTACTTATAAACCTGCGTGCCCCTCATACCGATGCCTTATTTGAGCCGCGGTGCCTGGTCTTCTTCAGGCATCATTGCCCCGGATTCTATATTTCCAAAGAACACAGACAAGTCTTCCGTCGGTTTGAAATTCAGCAGATGTAGCTGCAATTTTGTCGGTGATATGCGCTTGAAGTCGCCCGGGAAGCACAGGGTAATCAATTCCTGTGCGCTTTCCTTGTTCAGGTTCAGGGTGAAGTCTTCTATGCCATTTTTCCAGGTATTGCCCGTCTTGAGTATGTAATCAACCACGGTATTGGTGACGCGCACATTGTCCTTGTCAGTGGCATGCAGTTTGCGCCAGGAATCAAGATAGGTTTTATCTGCGCAATACGGCTTGACCTGCTTATCCATGGAACCCGATTCTGAGGGGCCACCAGACCGGAAAGGTGCATACTCATGGTGTACACGAATGATTTTTCCCGCCGGGAACTTCTGCTGCCACTGGTAGGCGACACGCACTGTCCAGCCAGGTACGGGTTCACCTAAATCTTTCAGATAGCCTTTCTTTTGCAGTTGCGCCATTTGCTTTTTGCTCAGCGGCTTGAGCTTGACATTGAAAGGACTTTCTTGCGGAAAGAAGGCAATCTGCTCATCGCTCAAGCCTATCTTCCTGAGCTCGCCTGTAATGTCCTCAGTACTTTTTGCTGATTCAAATGCCTGCATGATGGTTTTATACCCTACTGCTTTACCATCAACGCTAATGGAAAAGCCACCAGGTTGCCCGGCGTGACGAGGCGAGGGATCTACCTCATAATCCGGTAAGGGGAAGAATATGGTTTCCGTAATGTCCGCATCTGATTCGTTGAGAAACTCATAGTCGACCGATATTTTTTTCCAACTGACATTGAGTACCTCTTTCTTCATGGCGATAGCCTCGGTTTTCCTGAACACGATGCCACCGACACCGAGGGAGCCTATGCCATCGTTTGCCATGACATGGAATGAAGAGAGTAAGAGCAGGGGAAGTATCCAGATTTTTTTCATATCACTTTCATTCAACTCAAATTCACAACAAGAACATCAAGGCCGCCACCGCTGTCGGCGGCAAAGCACCCAGCAGCAAGCCCAGAGCGCCTATCGATTCATCATTGAAACCACGCTTCAATAAAGCCACACCTGCCGGGTTGGGGGCATTGGCAATCACGGTCAAACCACCACCGGCAACAGCGCCCGCCACCAGCAGGTATTTGGCTTGCTCACTCAGGCCTGCAATCAGTGAACCCAGGTAAGTCAGTGCAGCATTATCAGTAATGGCCGTCAGGCTGATCGCTGCAAAAAACAAAGTATGTGGAGCCAGGCCAGACACGATGGGTTGCAACCACCATTGCTGCATGCCGCCCAGCACCACCAAACCGGCCAGGAAGAAGCCTACCAGCAAGCCTTCTTTCAAGATCAATGGACTTTGGTAACGTTCATAAGCCTGGGTATAACCCATGAAGAACAGGAACAAACCAAGAAAAAATACTGGGTGATGGGCGAACAAAACCACACCTGCCAGAAATACCAGATGGATCAGGCTGACGATGAGCGGTACAGGCTCAACGAGTACCGACTCTTCACTCGCTGCAGCAGCGATATGTTTGCGCAAAACCAGGGTCACGACAGTCGCATTGAACAACACGGCCGCCAGGGCTTTCCAGCCAAAAGTCGCCAGCATGAATACGCTATCCCATTGCCAGGCCGCCGCCACCATCAACACTGGCGGCGCGGCGTAAGAAGTCAGCGTACCACCGATGGAGACATTGACGAACAGCACGCCCAGGGCAGCATATTTCAGCCATTCTGGCATATCCTTGCGAAAAATTTTGGGGGCCAGCATCAGGGCTGCCAGGGTCATTGCAGCAGGCTCGGTGATCAGCGAGCCCAGCAGTGGTACCACGGCCAGCCCGAACCAGACCATGGCGATAGCATCTGGCACAGGCGTCCAGGCAGCCAGGCTCTTGAGCAAGCGAGCAACGATTTCCAATACTGGCCGTGAAGCGGCCACCACCATGACGACAAAGACAAACAAGGGTTCGGTATATTGGCGTGATTCGGCATAGCTCACGGCAGCGTCACCACCCGCCACCAGGGCCATGACCACGATGAGTACAAAGGCCCAGAAACCAAACACGACCTCCACTTCACCTAGCAAATGAAACAGGCCCGCATGGGTCACACTTTTATGTGCCAATACTTCAAAAAACTTGGCGCTGAAAGTATGCAACAAGGCCAGGCCAAAGATCACGGCACCTAATGTTTCCATTAAAGTCATCACTGTTTTCTTTCCTCAAATATGGATACATATCTTACACGAGCTTACTCTGGCTTAGGACAAAAACCGGTGTAAGATGGGACGATATTCATCTTCCTATCGGCCCCCTGCCATACTCCAGAAAAAACTGTTCTGCAGCTGCTTGATTGCCATTTCCAGCTTTAGAGTTTCTCAGCTCGCTCAATCAAATCAATAAGAAAACTGGCTGGAGAGTACATTGCAAAAACAAAGAAAATTTATATGGATATAAAAGGAAATAGCGAAGGCAGGTTTCCATAGTCAACAAGTTTGAAACGACGAGATGCGCTTCACATGTTTATCAATATGACGTCTCACCTGTCATGCAAAACCGCTTCAACGAGATCAACACTACACAAATTCATATGCATAATTTTCGTATCCCATATTTCCTCGTACTTTTGACTGGCCTGTTCTCTGGCAGTGCCATGGCAGGATGCAAAGATGATTTACTCAGTGACTTTGCCCGCGAAAAAAATGGTCCAGCCATTATCAGGGTAGAGAAAGTATATGGCGCGCTTGCTTATCGCATGCCGTCCGGCGCGCAGCAATGGGATGCCAATTTTAGCAAGAGCGATTTCGTGCCTCCAGAAAAATTGTCCGAACTACTCAATAATGAAAGCGTGCTGAAGACCTCGTGCGGCATGTGGGTGGACGGTAGAGTCTTGATGAAACTGCCTGCGGGCACCTCCATACAAGTCAGCTCGCCTACTCAAAAATCCTACATGCCCCAGAAGCTCGCTACCGGCTATGTGTACTACATCATGCAAGGTTTCATGCTGGAGGCCATAGACTTATACCCGGTCGCCGCGAAAGGCATTTCCCCTCCTGCACCAGAACCACTGAAGCAAAGACCCGAAGGCAAAGAAGTGCCGGATACCGCCCTATGCCCAGGCAACAAACTGCCTGATCTTAAACAAGCCGCTTATGACAGTCTGGGAGACAGCACCAAGACCTGGTTCAGGAAGCTTTCACCAGAAACCCAGTTGGAATATCTGTGCGGGCAATGGTTGTCATCTGAAATGATCCGGTTTCCTAACATGGGAGCCAAGGAAGAAAAAGACAGGGCAGCGATTCTTCATAATTTTAAAGAACTGTTACTCGCCGGACAGGTGCCGCGTAATGAGAAAGGCGATGCACAATGGCTGAGTGCCGGCAGTGGCCTGCTCAGGGGCAATGATGACTGGGATGTAGTCTTGCCATTGCAAAAAGAATTTTATGATTTATTCGAACAAACTGTCTTGCCACACCTGACAGCGCCTATGCCTTATGAAAATGGCTACTCGAATACGGAGTTGCTCAAACACACACAATCCATGCCAGCAGAACTGGGCTTGCGTGTTTTGAAAAAATTCAATGAAAAAAAATTCCTGGCATTTCCCCATGAAAAGCAGGAAAAAAAATCAACGCTACCAGACTGGACGGTCGCTCTGGAGTTATTACAGCGGTATCGCGATATCGGCAAAGTCAACCCTGCCGTTTTTGACTACTTGCTGGCACAGGCAGGGCCAGATGCTATCAATGACCGTACCCTCATGGACCATGCCATGGATAGCAAAAACCTGGCAGCAGTGCAGCGTTTGCTCGATCACGGTGCCAACCCTCTTCGCGATGGCGTCTTGTCACATGCCTGGGGTAAGCCAGCCTATGCGATCTTATTAGCTGCTGCCAAGGAAAAGTATAAAGCCAGTAAAGCCAGGACGATATTGCCACCCGCGGAGGCAGAAGCTATCCTTGCCAATGTGCTGGAGGCGGCCAGCTATGAGAAGAAACTGGATTGGCAAGAAGTTGATTTTCTCATCAGTGCGGGTGCCGATATCAACCATATGTTTGCGCAACAAAGCCCCAATAACATAGGCATCTTTGCGCATCATTATCCAGAAAAAATCATACAGTTAATTGCCCGCGGCCTGCGCCTGGACAAGAATTATGAATACTCAAATGGGAAGACGAAAATTTCTGGTGAATTATTGATGCTATATTTGCGCTTTACTGGCGTCCGCCCTCACCGTGAAGACCTGATACGCGCCATGCTGACAAAATACAATAATGTGAATAGTGCAGCAGGCTGTCAGGCTTGTGGTTATCCCCTGGACTTTGCGGCAGAATCTGGCCGCGCAGACCTGGTCAAGACCTTCATTGAATTTGGTGCCAATCCCAATAATGCATTGCCGGACGGTTCTTTAAGCTACTGGCAAGCCGTCATCAAAAACCAGCCCGATCTGCTGGACCTGATGGCCGCCTCAAAATTCAAACTGAACCTGAATGCAAAAGATAAGAATGGTGTGACAGCACTGGCCTGGGCCCATTGCCTGAAAGCTGATGCAGCAGCCGCGTGGTTGAGCAAGAATGGTGCGCTAGAAATTGGGCGTGAGATTTGTGCCAAGGCTAAATAATTTTATTGCAGGAAGCCTTGTTGCAGTATGGACCGCCATGCCGTGATCGAATAGTGGGTGTTTTTGAAACAGGATCAACTAACACTTGCTTCATGCCGTAGGAGCGGCTTTAGCCGCGAACATTTCACCGTATCGGTCATTGTCAACCGCATCCAGCATTTGCGGCTGCAGCCGCTCCTACATCTGCAAAATTTGAAATAAAAGGTTAATCACAGCTTCTTTAAGATTGCACTGCATGGCCGCGCCTGGCGGCTTCCAGTGCGCCATTGGAATCGGCAAACACCGGGCCACTATCCCAGTCTACTTGCTGCGCTGCAGTTGCTTGCAGCCACATGCACCAGTCTTGCCTGTGCTCGTCATGCAGCAGGGTATGGGTGCTTAATTCATTGACAGATTTATCCTGGCGGGTCTGCACTGTTCTTGCGTCCGGAAAAAACAGCGCATGCTTTGAAGTGAAAACAATTTCCACAAGTCCATGTTAATTTAAATATAATTTCTTTATGCTATTATTTGCTGAGCACTATTTCAGTGTGGATGCAGTCAACCCATCCTGGCAAAAGGAAATCATGAAATCTGTGCACTTGGCAATGCTGCCTCTGTTCTACCTCATGGCGAATACAACGGCACATGCAAAAGCCTTGTGCGCCAACATGAGCGCTACCCAAAAAGAAACCCAGTGCATGGCAGGTGAAGTGGACAAGGCCAACAAGAAACTGTCCAGCTACCTGCAAGCCGCCAAGTCGCGCCTGCAGCAGACAAGCCAAAGCAGGATCAATCTGGAGACGACACAAAAAGCCTGGGAAGACTACCGCTCCGCCCATTGCGGCGATGTCTACACGTTCTGGGCCGGTGGCGGCATACGCTACCGCCAGATAGCACAATGCCAGCTAGACCTGACACTCAACCGTACCCGCGATGTCTGGCAAGCGTATCTGACTTTTGCAGACAGCACGCCTCCATTGCTGCCTGCACCTTGAACACCAGTGCCTGACAAGTAAGTTCACTGAATCGGTTGTACAATTCACTGCTGTTTCATACTACGTTTCACTTCAGCAAGTACATCCACGAAGAAAACTTACAGGAGAACACCATGCAGTATCGCGAAGACTTTAATAGCCTGGTTGGCAGTACAGAAGACAATACGACGGTCAATCGTCGCAGTTTTATACAGACTGCAGTTGGTGTCGGCTTTGCCGCAGCGGTTGCGCCGGTATGCGCGCAAACCATGATCAAGACTGATCGTGCTGGTTTGACCGATGGCGTAGCCAAACTGACCGTGGCTGGGGCAGATGTGCCGCTGTATTTTGCCAAGCCTGAAGGCAAGAGCAATTTGCCGGTGATCCTGGTGATCTCCGAGATTTTTGGAGTGCATGAGCATATTGCCGATGTAGCGCGCCGTTTTGCCAAGCAGGGTTATCTGGCTATAGCACCTGAATTGTTTGTGCGCCAGGGCGATGCCAGGAATGCACCCAGTGTGGCCGAACTGATGAAAGAAATCATTTCCAAGGTGCCCGATGCGCAGGTCATGGGTGATCTCGATGCAGCCGTAGCCTGGGCAGGCAATAATGGCGGTGACACCAAGCGCCTGGGCATCACCGGCTTTTGCTGGGGTGGCCGTATTACCTGGATGTATTCGGCCCATAACCCCAGTGTCAAGGCCGGCGTAGCCTGGTATGGCCGCCTGGTTGGCGAAGCGACTGCACTGACACCCAAGCACCCTATCGATATCGCTGCTGGCCTGAAAACCCCAGTACTGGGCCTGTATGGCGCGAAAGACCAGGGCATTTCTGTAGAATCCATCTTCAAGATGGAAGTCGAACTCAAAAAAGGCAATAGCAAATCAGAATTCAAGGTTTATGAAAACTCTGGCCATGCCTTTAACGCCGATTACCGCCCCAGCTATAATGAAGCCGATGCCAAGGATGGCTGGAACCGTGCCCTGGCCTGGTTCAAGGCCAATGGCCTAGCCTGATTCATTTCCCCAGCCTGAGCCTGACAAATCCGGGGCAAGCCGGATTTGCCTTATCTACCCACCTATCTAACTACTTCACTCATTCTCACCCAAGGAAACCCGGCATGCACACTTATGACTATGATTTATTCACGATAGGTGCTGGCTCTGGTGGCGTGCGGGCCAGCCGTTTTGCTGCACAATATGGTGCACGCGTGGCCGTGGCAGAAGCCGGGCCTTTGGGTGGGACTTGTGTGAATGCCGGTTGCATACCAAAAAAACTGATGTCCTATGCTGCCCATTACCATGAGGATTTTGCCGATGCCGCCGGTTTTGGCTGGAGCATGGGTGAACAGCAGTTTGACTGGGCCACGCTGATCGCCAACAAGGACAAGGAAATCACCAGGCTCAACGGCATCTACGCCCAGATACTGACGAATGCCAAGGTGGATATCATCGCCGGTCATGCCCAGATCATCGATGCGCATACTGTCGCCGTCAATGGCAAACAGTATCGCGCCAGGCATATCCTGATTGCCACGGGCGGCCACCCTATCCTGCCAGAATTGCCGGGCAGTGAACTGGGCATTACTTCAGATGAATTCTTTCACCTACCTGCCTTGCCACGTCGTGCCGTTGTGCAAGGCGGCGGCTATATCGCCGTAGAACTGGCCTCAATACTCAATGGCCTGGGTTGCCATGTAACCCTGGTGCAACGCGGCAACCAGATCTTGCGCAGCATGGATGCCGACCTTGGCCATTTCCTGATTGCAGAAATGCGCAAAAAAGGCGTGGAGATTGCCCTTGATACCAAGATAGTTTCCATCACAACCAGCGACGAGAATAAACGTGTGACGCTCAGCGATGGCCGCACAATTGACAGTGATTGCATCCTGTTCGCCACTGGCCGCAAACCGAATGTCAGAGGCCTGGGTCTGGAAAATGCCGGTGTACTGGTCAGTGAAAATGGTGCCATCATCGTTGACGAACACTTCACCACCAATGTCGAAAGCATCTATGCCATAGGCGATGTCATAGACCGCGTGGCATTGACGCCCGTGGCCCTGGCCGAAGGCATGATCGTTGCCGCCAACCTGTTCCAGCACGGCCGCAAGCTGATGTCATATGAAAACATCGCCACTGCCGTATTCAGTCACCCGAATGTCGCGACGCTAGGCCTGACAGAAGCCAGGGCAAGAGAAAAACATGAGCACGTGAAAATCTTCAAAAGCGAATTCAAGGCCCTCAAGCACACACTGTCAGGCTCAACCGAACGCTGCCTCATGAAGATGATCGTCGACACCAATACCGACCGCGTACTGGGCATGCACATGGTAGGGCCAGATGCAGGTGAAATCATCCAGGGCTTTGCCGTCGCCATGCAATGCGGCGTGACCAAAGCACAAGTCGACGCCACCATAGGCGTGCATCCTACGATGGCAGAAGAGTTTGTGACGATGAGGACGGCGGTGGTGTAGCTTCAGGAAGTTGTCGCATCAGAGAAGTGCTGCCGACTGTTTGCAGCCAAGTAGGCTGCGTTGTAACACACCGGCTGTGATGGTCGTGGTGGTAGAACGAGAACAATAATGCAAAATCGGGGTGTTACAACGCACCCTGCAGGCGGGCTGTTTGCAGTATTCACAGTATTCACAGTATTCACAGTATTCACAGTATTCACAGCGGCCCTGCTTTGTTCAGTCGATGTAGCCCAGAGTCTGCGCCAATGGATCTATCCTTTCCCATTGCTCTTGCCTGGGGATTGCTTTCGCCCGCAACATGAGGGCATCAGCTTCGGCAAGCTGGCCTTTGCGCCGGCTCAGTTCAGCCAGCCTGGTCAGCAACAGCGGCAATCTCTTGCCAGCGTTCTTTTCCTGCACCAGTAAAGATGCGCGCAATAATGGTTCAGCCTCGGCGTCGCGGCCGAGTTTCAGGTAAATCGCAGCCAGATCATCAAGCAAGGCGGTTGGCTCACCATGGATGGCCCAATATCCTCCCGCTACGGGATCCTTGGACATTTGTGAAATGGTCTGTGTGCGCCTCTGCTCCATGCTTTGCAACAGGGCCAGGACTTTGTCATACTTTCCTTCCCGCATGAAATGGGCGGCAATACGGCGCCCTGCCTCATAGGGATTGACTGGTTCTAAACCGATTGGATTAGCTTCCCAGGGAGCTTGCCCGGAAAAATTGAGTTTCTTCAGCAATTGCTCAAGCAAGACCTCGGCTTCGCTGCCACGCTGCATGCCTATCAAGGCGGCACAGCGCATCAACACAAGCTCGCCCGGTTCACCACCCTGTTCGCCCAATTTTTCCCAGATGGAGGAATACTGGTCCAGATAGTTCAATGCCTCTGCATACTCATGCTTGCTCAGGGCAAGATTCGCCAGATTGATATTGATCATGACGCCAAACAAACTGGCGCTCATATCGGCATCTCTTCCTGTAAATTTTCTTTTTTTACTGAACTCCAGCGCAAGCTGGTTAATTTCTTTCGCATCAGCAAAATCTTTCGCCCAATACGCCAGTTTTGCCATCATGATATAAGAAAATAACTGATCACCAAATTCACGCTCGTTCTCAGGCGGCTTTGCTTTCTCCAGATAATCAGCGAGACGCTTCCAGCATTTGGATACAGGTACTGGCGTGCAAACTGGTGAACCATCGAGTTGAGCTTCCTGATTATTCTTTGCACTACTCGCCGCCTGAACCTGACTAGAGATGCCAAAGGCCAGTAACACTAACAGGGAATATAAAGTCCGTTTTTTCATTTGTCTGTGGTTCAGTTGCAGCTGATGAAAAGGTAAAAGTACATTGATGGTATTGTAGCAAAAATACAATACCCATTATTACAGCACAAAAGCATTTCACGATTACCCATGCCGCCATTGCCAAAGAGTTTATGCGGATGCTCATGACGCGGACATCGCTGCAAGTGAAGACTGCATTTGCAGAAACCCCCGCAATATGCTTTAATTTGCAACCTGGTTGCAAATTCCCGAGGCTTAAAATTCATTCCACGCTGTTATCTATCCTGTTTGCTACCACGATTGCTGGTGTCCTGAGCATCACTGCTGCTGCCATATTTTCGTTTTCGCTACTATCCAAAGTGGTGGAGCGCATGGTCAGTTTGTCGGTGGGCATCATGCTGTCCACTTCTTTGCTGCATGCCTTGCCTGAGGCTTTTGAATCCGGCGCTGACCCGCGTACGCTGTTTGCCTGCCTGCTGGGCGGCTTGCTGGCTTTTTTCTTGCTGGAAAAATTCGCCATCCTGCGTCATTCACATCACCATGAAGGCGATGGCCATCATCATGAGCATGGCCATGATGCGCATGAGGCAGGCAAGGCTGGCTGGATGATACTGGTGGGTGATGGCTTGCATAATTTCACTGATGGCATTTTGATCGCCGCAGCTTTTCTGGCCAACCCCAAGCTGGGTCTGGTAACTGGCTTGGCCATCATCGCCCATGAAATCCCGCAAGAGATAGGTGATTTCATCGTCTTGCTGAATGCTGGCTTCAGCCGCATGCGTGCCTATATGTATAACCTGATCTGCAGCATGATGGGGGTGGTGGGCGGTGTGCTTGGCTATTACACGCTGGAAAGCGCCAGCGGCATGATCCCCTATGTGCTGGTGTTTGCGTCTTCCGGGTTTATCTACATTGCGGTCAGTGACCTGATGCCGCAGATGCAGAGACGGGCGACCTTGAAAGAGACGATACCGCAAATTATTCTGGTGTCACTGGGGGTGGTGCTGGTGTTGTTTGTGACTAGTCATAGGTGATCTTTGACCAGTCTGGCCTCGCTAGGCTGCGCTTAGTAGGTTGAGCCGGGCCTCGTAGGTTGGGCTACGGTTTATCAGCCCAACACTGGGCCTCCATTAACGTATACGTCATTTAAACGCCGAGTGTTGGGCTGGTGAAACGTAGCCCAACCTACGATTGCAGGCTTTCCCGTCTCAACTCAACGCTCCACAGGCCTAGACGCATCCGCACACCACTCACTCCACGATCCCGGATACAAGGCTGCCCCCGGCAAACCCGCCACTTCCAGTGCCAGCAGGTTGTGACAGGCGGTAACACCAGAGCCGCATTGCATGATGGCCCTGCTGGCATCGCCAATAATAGGAGTCCATTCCTGCTGCAACTGCTCTGCGGGTTTAAAACGGCCATCAGTTTGCAGATTATCTTTGAAGAAGCGGTTTTTGGCGCCAGGGATATGGCCGCCGACAGGATCGATAGTTTCGTTCTCACCGCGGAAACGGTCAGCGGCGCGGGCATCGACCAGGGTTTTGGCTGCACTGCTGATATTGCCCAATACCTGGATGACATCAACTGTGTGCACCAGTGAATCCCGCTCGGCGAAGCCGCCATTGTGTGTAACCGGGGCCTCTGTGCTGGCTGGCTGCCCTGCTGCCAGCCAGGCTGGCAAGCCACCATCAAGCACGGCGACTGCCCTGTGCCCTACCCAGCGCAACATCCACCACAGGCGTGCGGCAAACATGCCGCCGTGCGCATCATAGGCGATGACCTGGCTATCGTTATTGATACCGAGGCCTTGCAGGGTAGCGATGAAGTCGGCTTTTTCAGGCAGGGGATGGCGACCACGGAAGACACCATCAGCACCCACTTTGGCAGCCGACAGCCGCTGGTCCAGATGGACGAATTGCGCGCCGGGGATGTGGCCCTGGTCATAGGCAGCCTGGCCTGCATTGGTATCCATCAAATCATGGCGGCAATCCAGCACGACCCAGTTGGTATCGGCGATGTGGGATGCCAGCTCGGTTGCACTGATCAATGTTGTGTACATCTTGGTCTCCTGAAAAAAGATGATGATTATTCTGAACTGATGGCATCGCCGGGTATGGGTTTGCGATTGGTTTTGGCATTATAGAATGTTGCGATGAGACCGCTGCATAAAATCACGGCGATGCCTACCCAGCTTAACCAGGGCAGGCTGACTTTCCAGATCAGTACATCCCAGGCACTGGAAAACACGATGCCAACATATTGCAGGTTGGCTGTGACCAGGGTATTACCAAGACGGTAGGCGCGTGTCATGGCCATTTGCGCACTCGCGGCAGTCACGCCTATTGCCAGCAAGAGCATGGTGCCCCTGCCTGAGAGCTGGTGCCAGGTAGTCTCTCCCGCTGTGGAAAACACGGTTTTTCCTACCAGCACGCCGATTAAGCCAGCGACAGCGCAGGTCAATGAAAAATAAAACACCACGCGATATTCAGGCTCGCCCAGCAAACCCATTTGCCTGACTTGCATATACGCCCAGGCCGCCAGCATGCCCGACATCAGGGCCAGCACACCACCCATGACCTGGTCGGTATGTATGCTGGGGCGTAGCAGCAAGACCACGCCGACAAAACCCATGAGGATGGCGGCGATGGGTTGCCAGGTGATACGGCTCTGCTTGCGCCACCAGGCACTGGTCAGCAAGATGGCTGCGATCCAGATGGGGGACATGTAATTCAGTGTCACCGCCATCGCCAGCGGCAATTTACCCAGGGCATAAAACCATAACCATAGTGAAACCACGCCCACGCCACCGCGTACCAGATGATGGTAGGGCATGCGTGTTTGTAAAGTGCCACCCTGGAACTTGACCAGCGTGGCTATCATCAACATGCCTATGGCACCACGATAGGTGACAATTTCAGCCGTGGAATAATCAACCGATGCCAGCTTGACGCAGACACCCATGATGGAAAACAGAAAGCTGGCAAGCAGCATCCATAAAGACTGCATAAAAACTTCACTCCAAAAGATAAGGGAGGCACACGCCTCCCTTAACATCTTGCATCAAACTGCGATTTTTCTTCGATACCATTCATGGAAGTGCTGCATGCCGTCTTCCATCGGCGATTGATATGGGCCGACTTCATTGACACCACGATCAAACAGTATCTTGCGCCCGGCATCCATGCGCTGGCCGATCTCATCGTCCTCGACACAGGTTTCCATATACGCAGCACGTTCAGCCGCGATGAAGTCGCGTTCGAACAACACGATTTCTTCAGGATAATAAAACTCAACCACATTGCGGGTCTTGCCCGTGGCGGTAGGCCACAGGGTAGAGACCACAAGCACATGCGGATACCATTCAACCATGATGTTCGGGTACAGGGTCAGCCAGATGGCGCCGTACTTGGGTGCTTCGCCATTGCGGAACTTCAGCACCTGTTCTTGCCAGCGCTGGTAAGTCGGCGAGCCTGATTTTTGCAAGCCCTTGTGCACGCCTACGGTTTGCACGCTATAGTCTTCACCGAATTCCCATTTAAGGTCATCGCAAGAGACAAAGCTGCCCAGGCCAGGATGAAAAGGCTCGACGTGATAATCTTCCAGATAGACTTCAATAAAAGTCTTCCAGTTGTAATCACATTCATGCACTTCGACATGGTCCAGCATATAGTCAGTGAAATCCAGGTCCTGGGTGACACTGAGTTTGGACATGCGTTCCATGACGTTGTAGCCGTTTTGCTCGAACAACAGACCATTCCAGTTTTGCAGCGGCGTACGCTGCAAATTCAGGCAAGGTGTGTCAGCAAAATGCGGCGCGCCGATGAGCTCGCCTTTGAGGTCATAGGTCCAGCGATGCAGCGGACAAACAATATTATGGGTATTGCCGCGCCCATTGAACATCAATGCCTGGCGGTGACGGCAGACATTCGACATCAATTCTATGCCCTGTGCGCTACGCACCAGCATGCGGCCCTCGTTTTCGGCAGCAAGCGTGGCAAAGTCGCCGACATTGGGCACCATGAGTTCATGGCCGACATAACGCGGACCAGAATGGAATAAATCTTTGATTTCGCGCTGTAACAGCGTTTCATCAAAATACACGTAAACCGGAAGTTGCGCGTCAGAACGCGCGAGTGTAGACAAAGAAGCCAGATCGGACATCCCCACCCCCCAAATTAATTTGCACCAACCTAAGAGAGAAAGAATCCACAAAAACCTGTTCCGTAAGGATTTTCAATCCCAACGAAAATTCAAACGATCAAACGACTTGAAGAGGAAATTTTGGACAGAACCGGGGATTATACCTGAACTTTAAAAAATTGCTCTAAAAGCTTAGCTAAATGATATAAAAAGACCAAGCTCATGAGTTAGAACAGCAATCAAGGCGGCAATTCTTATGGCTACGCCCTCATCAAAGACCTGACATCACTGCCTGCCGAGCTAGTCCTCATTACTGCGCCCTCGCCTCAACTGAGCAGCACTATTTGCAGAATTCCTGCAATGCACACACTTATTTTGCAGAAATCCGACCATGACCAAACGCTATCATTTTGCAATGACAGCACGCAAACGACACCGCCATGCAAGACACCGACATACGTATCCAGACAGCGACATCTGCTGATGCTGCCACCATCCTGGCGATGACTATACTTTTTCGCAATCATCTGGAACGCATGCAACCCGGCGACCAACAGTTTGCCGCTTTCATACCGCGTTTGCTGGCCTCACAGGATGCCAGCTTTTTTCTGGCTTATATCGCGGATGAGGCGCTTGGCTATATCTTGCTGCGCTACCGCGATTCGATGTGGGTGAATGGCAAAGAAGCGACGGTGGAAGATCTTTTTGTTGATCCAGCCAAACGCAAGAACGGTGTAGGCCGGGCTTTGGTTACCCATGCACTGGCCCATGCAGCAGCCAGTGGCTGTGTTGCTGCCTGCCTGGACACCAATGAATTCAATCTGGCATCAACCAGGATTTATCGCGACCTGGGTTTCAATGATCATTCACAACGCTGGAATGGCAGACAAGTGTTTTTTCGCAAAGCATTGGCCAGTACTGCGACGCCAGTAACTGCGTCTTGAAAAGTAATGCACGACGAACCTGCTTGCCTTTGCTACCGGGGTTCGAAGATTTTTTTATTGAAAGATAGTATGCCATATCGATTACTCCTTGCCCTGGCATTTGCCGCATTGTCACTACCAGCCAGTGCTGAGACCACTACCGTGACCGGAACCAGCATCACACGCACAGGCCCGGACACCAGCATAGTCTCGAATGCGATCTGGGTCGGCGACCACTTGCATTTGTCAGGGAAAATCGCCGCACCAGGCAAGCTCGCCGGCAAGCCCGATGCCAAACCTGCCATCACTGGCGACACCCGCGCGCAAACCATCAGCACGCTGCAGGCCATACAAAGCAGCTTGCGACAGCAAGGACTGGACATGGTTGACGTGGTGCAAATGCGGGTCTACCTGGTTGGTGACCCTGCCCTTGGTGGCAAGATGGATTTCGCCGGTTTGAACCATGCCTACCGCCTGTTCTTTGGCACGACAACGCAAGCCAATAAACCTGTGCGCACGACGGTGCAAGTTGCTGCCCTGGCCCTGCCGGAAGCGCTGGTGGAGATAGAAGTAATGGCAGTCAGATCAGGCAAGCAATGCACGCCTGGTCAACTGCCTTGCCATGCTGCCGGACCTTCAGGCAACCCCGCGACTAATCCCGCAGCTAAACCCGCAGCTAGCCCTATAGTCAGCCAGGCTGTCAGCAGGATCATCATGCGTTCGCAAGCAGGCGCTTGTCGTCAACAGGCACAGCCCGACTGCCACCATGTAAAACAGTTTGCAGGCGCTGCAAGGACAAAGCCGATTCTGCTGTAATACGACGACGCAATACCAGGACATTCAGGATTTTTAGCGCCAGGTTGGGCAAGACATAATGCAGATGTCTCTCAAACAAGGTGCCACCGCTGGCGCTTGCTGAAAATTGATAAGTGACTGTCAGGCTGGCACCGTTATCGACTTTCGCCCGGCCAGTCCAGCGTCGGGTGTTATCGCATTCAGTCACGGTCCAGATCAGATGCCCGGTACGGCCACCGGCGCGCACATCTTCTTCAAAGCTACTGCCGACATCAGCAGTACCCGCATTACTGGTATACAGCTTCAAGGATGAAGGATGCCAGTCCGGCCAGTGAGCAGGTGCGCATGCATAGTCAAATACTTGCTGGATGGGGACTTGTATTTCTATGGCATTGTAGATATGGGTGCTCATGGTATTTCCTTGTCTCCGCTGCAGTTGATTTTGGTTTAGGTTTAACTTCTATCCAGTGCAGCACGGGTATACGCTTCGACATTGTCGAGTAGCTTTTCCGTAGCAGCGACGGCTGCCTCGGCATCGCCACTGGCGATGGCATCAGCCAGGTCGGCATGGGTGGTGGCAGTGACATGCAGGATGTCTTCAAACTGTGACTGTATTTTCCAGAAGCGGCGTGACAAGGCATGCATGCGCTGTAACGCAGAGACCAGGAACTCGTTACCCGCCACTTCAAACACCAGTTGGTTAAAGCTGCTATCGGTTTCGCTCAGCATGATTTCATCTGCCTTGCTGGCCGCCTCGCGAAACCCCTCTGCCAGCACGCGAAACCGGGCGCGCTCATCTTTGCTGGCCTTGCGGGTGGCCATGCGTATCAGGCTGCCTTCCATGGCACGTCTGGCTTCTATCAAACGCATCTGGCATTGCAGATCGACTTCACTGACTATCATGCCGCGTCGTGGCAAGACCTTGACCAGCCATTCTTGCGCCAGTCTTTGCAGTGCCTCGCGCACAGGCGTGCGGCCCAGGTCGAGGTAATCACAGAGTTCACTTTCAGTAATTGCCTGGCCAGGTTTGAGGTCAAGCGAGACGATGCGCAATTCCAGTAGGCGATAAGCACGCGCGGCCTGCGATTCATTCTTGATGAGAGGGAAGAGTTTGCTGAATTCTGTTTTATCCATGGTTTGCTGGGGTAGACGATTGTTATTGCATCATACTTTGTTTAAATCCGCGGGCACCACCGACTGACTAACAGATTCCAGCGGTGCCTGCACATGCGGCACTGGCGGCGCCATGCCCAGCTCTTGATAGCGTCTGGCCACTTCAGGTTTCAAGTGTTGTGAGCCATAGCCATTGAAGATGGTGCCCAGCAAGCTGCGCTGTAAATCCGATGTGCCAAACAACCAGTCAGCAAAGGGGAAAGTCAGGTTCATATTGTATTCCGTCATCAGCGCCTGGGTATGGTGCACCATGTGATTTCGACGCATGGTATTGACCAGTGGCAGATGCCTGAGCAGGGCGTTTTCATCGACATGACAAAGGAAGTGCACGGCTTCATACCAGAGGTAAAAAGCAATGGCAGTGGCAAATACGATATAGCCCAGATTGCGCCCGCCTAACAATGCACAGAGCAAACCCAGCAAGACACTTTGCACAGCGACCATGACAAAAGCATAGGCGGGGAAAAATACGATGCGGTATTCACGCGTGCTGGCCACACGCATTTCTTCATGGGTGAAGTAATGATGATGTTCCCTGGTATGGCGATGCCAGATCAATTGTGACAAGCGGCCCTTGCCGCGTTTGTGCAAACGGTTTTTATGCACATGCCACTCATTCACATTGGCAAACAGCAAGGTGGCTGGCACACCCAGCCAGGCCCAGCCTGCGCCCCCCTGTATCTGAAGCTGAACCAAGGCAATCGCGATCAGGGCAAAGCCCAGCCCGAATACAAACAGGACATGCAAGACTCCATGGTAATAAGGGCTGATGGCAGCCTGATATTGAAGGCGGAAAAGACGTTGCTTGTCATCCATTGTGTACTCCCGGGTTGCCAGAATTAATGTTGAACAACTGATATATCACCAATTCATCATATACCTTTCTAAAAAATTTGCACAGCATCTGCGCATATATTTTTGTGAGCCCAGGATTTACCCAGCACAGACATGAAGCATCTGTCGCTGTCTTAAGCATCGCTGTCGTCGCTGTCGCCCCAGTCGGAGATCGATGGAATGGGAAGAAAATATCGCCTGCGCCAGGGCAAGACGTGGCAGCAAGCAGATGCAGGACAGGAATAAGCAACGGGCGCAATGCCTGTTGTGGCCAGCCTACAATTTCCCCATATTAAAAAAGCAAGCCTGTACTTTAGTGAATTCCATCTAAAACCCGCTAAGCCTCAGTCTTATACCGGCATTTACAGAGTGCATATAAATGATTTAACTATTTTCTACTGCCATCGCATCGTTAGAAAAGAACAACACCATTCATTTTCCACGCTGTTTTATGTTGCATAGCAACTTGCTAATCAAGCGCGACAAACCTAGCCTGAGCTTGCCCTATCAAGACCAGCTCACAGAAGCAGGCACATAGGCACCGCTGCGTTTCATTTCAACGATAACAATGAAAGAGACAAAATGAAAAAACAAATGCTAAAGAGTGTAGTGATCTTGGTCATGACCATGATGGTGTTACCAGCACCGTCCTGGGCTACAGGTTATACGGAGACAAAATATCCTATCGTGCTGGTGCACGGCCTGTTCGGGTTCGACAATATTGGCCCGGTTGATTACTGGTATGGAATTCCCTCGGCCTTGCGCAGCGATGGTGCCAAGGTCTATGTCACCCAGGTTGCAGCTGCCAACAGCACTGAAGTCCGCGGTGAACAATTGCTGACCCAGGTCAAGCAAATCCTGGCCGTGACTGGCGCAAGCAAAGTCAACCTGATAGGACATAGCCATGGTGGCCCTACCATACGCTATGTGGCTTCGGTCAGGCCCGACCTGGTGGCATCGGCGACGTCAGTAGGTGGTGTCAATCGCGGCTCCAAGGTCGCCGACGTCTTGCTAGGCGTGGCACCGGCTGGTTCTTTGTCGAACACAGTACTGGTCTCCATCAGCAATGGCCTGGCACAAGTCATCAGCTTCTTGTCTGGCAAACCAAAAATGTCACAAGATGCCCTGGCTGCAGCCAATTCGCTGAGCACCGCAGGCTCGCTGAAGTTCAATGCCAAATATCCGGAAGGCATACCAACGACAGCATGTGGCGAAGGTGCCTACACGGCACGTGGCGTGGCTTATTACTCCTGGAGCGGTGCCAAGCCTTATACCAATTTTCTTGACATCATAGACCCTGCACTGGCCCTGACTTCACTGGCATTTTCCGGTGAAAAAAATGATGGACTGGTAGCCAGTTGCTCTACCCATCTGGGCAAGGTGATACGTGACGATTATGCGATGAACCATCTGGATGAAGTGAATCAGACCATAGGCCTGATCAACATCTTTGAAACCAATCCTGTCACCTTGTATCGTCAACATGCCAATCGCCTGAAAAATCAGGGCTTATGAAAATTGTGTGCAGATACTGTTGTAAAAGTTAAGACTTTTATTACATCATCATGACAAGAAGTAGTAAGCTGATGATGCAGGGCGAGTCCGCAGAGTAATAAGTAGTACATCTGAAAAAGGAGCGGTAGTCTATGAGAACAGCCAATCTGGCATTTGCCGGCGCGACGGCCTTAGTCGTCGCGGTTTTTTTTGTGTTGACGTCCCTGAAATCAGAAAACAATAGCGAGCCTATCAAGCTACGCAAGGCAGACCAAAGCTTTGACTTTGTACGCTCGTTTGAAGGCACTACCCATGACGGCAATATCAACCTCAATGCGGGTGGAGATTTGCAAGTCAGCGCCGAGCTGCGCCTGCTGTTTGACTATTATCTGGCAGCCACTGGCGAAAAAAAATTACCCGAGATACGCGCAGAAATTGAAAGAGTGCTGGAGCAAAAACTCCAGGGCACTGCTGCCGTACAAGCCAAGAATTTATTGTCCCGCTACATCCAGTATAAAGAAGCCCTGGTCAGCGTGGAAGCGAATGCGCAAAACATCAGCATGAACAAAACCACCATGGCCGCAGCCGCGCGCCAGCGCTGGTCTGCCATGCAGCAAACCCGCCAGCGTTTTTTCAGCGAAAAAGAAAACCAGGCCATGTTTGGTTTTGACGATGCCTATGATACCGATGCCCTGAACCGCATGGATGTAGCAGAAAACACCGGCCTCAGTCCCGAGCAAAAACAGGCACAGCTCAAAGCCCTGGACGATGCCTTGCCAGCCGCCTTGAGAGAAGAAAAAAATGCGCCCTACCAGGTCATACGCCTGGAAGAACAGGCAAGTGCGCTGCGTGCCAATGGTGGCACAGAGGCAGACATCTACAATATGCGCGCCACCGCCACCTCACCCGAAGCCGCCACCAGACTGGCCGAAGTTGACCGCGAAGAAGCCATCTGGAAAGCCCGCATACAACAATACCTGGAACAAAAAAACAAGCTCAATACCGAAATGGCTTTCCACAGCGCGATAGAAAAACAGACCGCCCTGGACCAGGTGCGCAAGCAGTATTTCAATGCGGATGAACAGCGCAGGTTGCCTGCGTATGAGTGAGTTTTCCCCTCTTTAAGAATCTGCAGATAGTTCAAATAGGCGAGACTTTGTAGGTTGGGCTTCGGTTCATCAGCCCAACACTCGGCTATTGATAAGCAAATATCCTATTCACTCCCCCCAATAAATCATAAAAATAAACAAATTTGTTTATATAATTCTCGCAAAAATAAACAATTTTGTTTACAATCAAACCGCGCATAAGCAAATTCGCGGAGTTTCATTGCGCGTTTCTAAATTTATTGGAGGCATAAATGAGATATCCAGCAAAATTTTCCGAAAACGCTCAAGGGAACGTTAATGTCACATTCAGGGACATTCCAGAAGCAATTGCCGATGGCGATTGCGAGGACAGCGCCATATTTCGAGCTGGCGAAGCGCTTGTTTGTGCGATGAAAATTTATCTTCAAAACAAGAGGTCTGTGCCAATGCCATCCACTCCGAGGGAAGGGGAGAAAATTATTGAAATTCATTTGCAGATTTGGGCAAAAATATTGCTTCTCAATGAGATGGTCAAACAAAACGTCAAGCCCGTTGAGTTGGCAAGAAAAATGAATTTATCGCCTCAATCTGTGAATAGGATCGTTGACATATATCATCCAACAAAGATTGAAACAACTTACGACGCGTTAAAATCACTTGATTCCCTCTTATGTTTAAACACTGAATCGCCTACGATAAGTCTAACACGGTGGAAATTTACTCGATCGGAAACACCATTTCCTCATCAAAGACAGCGCCCTTCAACTGATGCTGTCAATGCGCTTTTTCGTTGGCAAAATAAAGGGGGAAACAATAGCCGAAGACTTGAAAAATTTGTAGATGAAGATGATAAGCTCGAAGCCGTTCTTTATTGCGCCGCAAATGATCAAACTGCTTGGAACGATTTAGCACTGGAATGTGAAAACCTATGTCTCAGGCTGGAAAAAGTGGAAGACAAAATAGGAATGGAATGCTAAGCACCGAATGAGGGAAAGATAATACGACTTGCAGGCACTTAATTTCAGAAGAATCGCTAATACATTTAATGCCAGCAGCACCACTGTATCGCAGCAAAAATCAGACGAGGCTCATCTCTTCTTCAGTCTCTTGCGTATCAGGCGTATCAGGCGTATTTTCCAGTACCTCGGTCAAAGCACGGTCGACAACGCGGTCGAGTTCGAGTATCTTCGCGCGTTTTTCGCGGAAGGTTTGTTCGAGTTCTTCGGCGGTAACCTGGAAAGTTTTTTCCTTGTCGCCGGTGGTGAAGATATACAGGCTGCGCATGGGGCTAACCCAGGCGAGTTTGACTTTGTTGCTGCCACCGGTTTTCTTGGTGAATTCCAGCCAGACACCGCGTTCGAGTTCTGTGACGGTATCGACGTGTTCGTCAGGTGGTGGTGCAGGTTCGGCTTCAGCCTTGCTTTCGGCTTCGGCCCGTTTTGCCAGGCGGCGTTCGGCAGCTTGTTGTGCGACTTCGACGGCAATTTCTATCTGGCGTTCTGGCGACAGGTCTAGTGGCGCGCGGACGATGGAGGCATGGCATTCTGCCAGATCGGCAAAGAACTGCACACGGTCTGCATCTTCCCACTTGATCAGGCTCAGCCATTTATTGAGGCGGGCCAGGATGGCGGGCAAACGGTTCAGTAACTCTTGACGCTGTTGCAGGGAGATCTTGGGCTTGACGCTCCAGATCAGATCATCCATGGTCTTGATAGCGTCTTCTACAGCATAGGGTTTTTCTTCCTTGACGCTATAGGCCAGGGTCAATACCTTGGTCCAGCGGGCTTCGAGGAAGGTTTCTACAAAGGCGACCACTTCGCCTGTGCCTACGCGCAGTGCCACTTCATGGGTGGCTGCGATATTGGCTTGCTTGACTTTTTCTTTTTTGAGCGCAGTCTTGATCGGCAGTTGCAGTGCTTCAGCCGATGCTTTTTCTTCTTTCTCGATGAAAGCTTCAAGATCGTTGACGACTTCGTCAAACAGGGCGATTTCCTGGTCAAACTCTTGCTGCACGCGATGCACATTGCGCTGCATGGTTTGGAACAGGGGATCTTGCTGGCCTTTTTTCTGATCCCAGGCCAGGCTGTAACGCGACAGCAATTCAATCATGCGGCGAGCCGGATGATTTTCCTGGAAGAAGAATTCCTTGTCCATCAAGGCAGCCTTGAGGACAGGGATTTGCAGAACCGAGATCAATTCCTTGATCTGGGTAGGAATCGCCTGATTGCGGAAGACGCTGTCAAATACTTGCGACAGCAAATCCAGGGTATTTTTTTCTATACCGGTATTGGCGATATTGGCCATTTCCGGCATTTGCTCGCGCATTTGCGAGAGGCGCAAAACATCTTGTGCACCAGACATCATTTGCTGCAGCTTGACACTCTTTTGCAAGTCAGCCAGCTTTTGGAACAATTCGGCACGGGGCACGGTTTGCGTTTCACCAGCTTGCGCAAAACCTGAGTAGGGGGCGCTGGAAACGGCGCCATCTGATGCGCCACCCATGTAGCCACCCGCATTGCGATGACCAGCAAAACCACCAGGGCCCGCCTGGGCACCGCCAGGGTATCCACCAGCCTGGCCGCCACCTTGAGCACCACCGGCGAATTGCCCGCCAGCTTCATTCATGGCACCAGCCTGGGCATTGCCAGACAAGAGATCCCTGAGTTTTTGGGATACATCGCCAGGTGCGGCATCTTTGCGTTTTTCAGAGTTGCGGCTGCGGCGTATGCGGAAAGACTCATGCAGGTCCGGCAAGATACCTTTGGCAATCAGTGCTTCATTGAGCGCATTCAGGATAGGCTCAAGATCAAACAGGATATCTGCGCGCAGCAGTGGCAAGACCAGCTCGTGGGTATTGACCTCAGGGTCAAATTCACACCAGGCAGAATAAATCGTGTGCAGGAAAATTTCTGGACGGAAGGGGTTTTGTGCAATGCTCAGCGCTTCATGGTCCATCAGATGAGCGAAGCGCATGTTCAGCGCGGCATATTGCTCGGCACTGTCCAGCTCCAGGGTACGGCCAGCACGGCTCAGGGCCAGCTTTTGGTCCATCTCTTCATAGGTGACCAGGGTCAGTGCGGCATCATTATTGCTCGCCATGACTTTGACACCTTGCAGGAGAGCATCGACTTCCTTGCGGAAGGCGGCTTCAAATCCTGCTGCGGCCAGGTAATAAAAGGCATAGCCATTTTTTTTCAGCAATTGCCCGGCATTAAAGCTCAGGTTGGCTTCACGCGCATCCATGCTTTGCTCGGACAAGGCCAGGAAAGCATTCGCCAGGCGGGCAGAAAAAGCATCTATTTGCGATGCCACCATATGATTTGCCAACGGTATCAGGGTGCGCAAGACTGCATCACGAGACTGCATGGCAGTACCGCTAGGCTTGGGCTGATTGATAGGCGTGGACATGGTGGCAATAAATCGGTTTATTTTGCTAAAACAACAAATTCAAGATGGAACAAGCCGCATTTTCTGCCTCGGGCAGGGTTTCCGGCATTTTGTTCAAAATCGCTACAAACTCGGTGCAAATTTTATATAAGGGCTGCATACAATTGCCGCACTTACAACTTTAAAGCATTTATTTCAGTTTCAGACACTTTGTTGAAATAGCGGCAATCTGCATAAAAATTAATCAAACCCAGATAGGCGTACTATATACCGATAATTTCCACATGGAAATGTTTGAAACGCAATTTCTACAAAATTTAAGTATAGCTTGAGAATAAATCCAAAACAGCAACAGCTTTAGACAAGTGCGCGATCTTGCTTATTAATTTGCTTATTAATTGCTTATCAGGATTGCACTAAACAGTAAATTTCTCGGGATTGCACTAAAATAGCAGGTTGAACTCTGTTTACCTTATTTTTCACGCCGATTTTTACTTTTGGTTTCACTTTTTTTTGTTAACGGCGCGAAACAAACATTTCTTTATGACAAAAAAACAAGCAACTGCAAATCTATCTGTTCCAGCCCATCTGGAAGGGCTGTCCTTTGAAGCCGCCATGGCCGAACTCAATACCCTGGTCAGTAGCATGGAGGCAGGTGAGCTGCCGCTGGAAGCCTCTGTAAGTGCTTACCAACGTGGCTCTGACCTGGTGAAATATTGTGCAGCCCAGCTAGAAAAAGTAGAGCAACAAGTCAAAGTACTGGAAGCTGGCATGCTCAAGCCTTTTGCTGATTCCGGCAATCAGGGCGCTAACGCCGGCAACGAGGAATGAGCATGAATGAACAATTTGGTAACTGGATGCGACAAACCCAGGCGACTTGTGAAAGCAGTCTGCAACAGTTTTTGCCGGATGAAAATACGGTCCCGCAGCAATTGCATGCCGCCATGCGTTATGCCACTCTGGACGGTGGCAAACGGGTACGCCCCTTATTAGTCTATGCAGCAGGGCAGTTGTTTGATGCCCCGCCAGCCTTGCTGAGCCGGGCCGCAGCGGCAGTAGAAATGATCCACGCCTATTCATTAGTGCATGACGACATGCCTTGCATGGATGATGATGCCCTGCGCCGTGGCAAACCCACGGTACATGTCAAATATGACGAAGCCACCGCCTTGCTGGTGGGCGATGCCTTGCAAGCCCAGGCTTTCCTGGTATTGTCAGAGGGAGAAGGCGATGCCGTGGCCAAACTGGCGATGTTGCAATTGCTGGCCCGTGCTGCTGGCTCGGTAGGCATGTGCGGCGGCCAGGCCATCGATCTGGCCAGCGTTGGTGTGGCCCTGACCCGCGAACAACTGGAACAAATGCACAGACTGAAAACCGGTGCCCTGCTGCGCGCTTCTGTATTATTGGGGGCCATGTGTGGTAAAACCCTGTCGGCAGATGAAACCGCTGCGCTGGACAGCTATGCTGCAGCCATAGGTCTGGCTTTTCAGGTGGTCGATGATGTGCTGGATACAACGGCTGATTCAGCCACGCTGGGCAAGACGGCAGGCAAGGATGCGGCAGATAACAAGCCTACCTTTGTCAGCCTCATGGGCCTGGACGCTTCACGCGCATTGGCAACGCAACTATGCCATGATGCGCATGCAGCGCTGAGTAATTTTGGTGACAAGGCCGGTTTATTGCATGAGCTGGCGGATTTGATCGTGCAGCGTCAGGCTTGATACTATGTTGTAGCTTATGTTGCAGAGTGCGCCGTGCGCACCACAGCAGTAAAAAATAGTAAAGCGAACGATAGATTTGGCAAAGAATGCTGCCAAAGGATAGTAGCCAGACAGAAGTACGCCCTAACAGTAATGCAGTGCAGGTATGCGATAGCAGCTTTGGCGCTCGGTCAGGTACGAAGAAGCCGATCACCAGGGACGTTTAGCCAAGTAATGAAAAAGAACAATGACGACTTTATTAAACACCATTAATTCCCCTGCTGACCTGCGCGGCATGACGCGCAGCCAACTCAAGCCTCTGGCAGATGAGTTGCGTCAGTATGTGCTCGACTCTGTTTCCAAAACCGGCGGCCATTTGTCGTCCAACCTGGGCACGGTGGAATTAACCATCGCCCTGCACTATGTCTTCAACACGCCTGAAGACAGGCTGGTATGGGATGTAGGTCATCAGACTTATCCGCACAAAATTCTGACGGGCCGCCGTGATCAGATGCATAGCCTGCGCCAGTTGAATGGCATCTCCGGTTTCCCGCGGCGCTCTGAAAGTGAATACGATACCTTTGGCACTGCCCATTCATCGACCTCCATCTCGGCCGCGCTGGGCATGGCCCTGGCTGCCCGCACCAAGGGTGAAGGCCGTCATGCAGTGGCCATCATAGGTGATGGCTCGATGACGGCAGGCATGGCCTTTGAAGCCATGAATAATGCCGGCGTACATGATGATATCAATCTGCTGGTGGTCTTGAATGACAATGATATGTCGATCTCGCCCCCCGTCGGCGCGCTGAACCGCTATCTGGCACGTCTGATGTCTGGCAAGTTTTATGCAGCGGCGCGCAATGTCGGCAAATCGGTCTTGCCTTCGCCTGTGCTGGAACTGGCCAGGCGTTTTGAAGAACATGCCAAGGGCATGATAGTACCGGCCACCATGTTTGAAGAATTTGGCTTCAACTACATAGGCCCTATTGATGGCCATGATCTCGATTCTTTGATACCAACGCTGCAAAATATCAAGAACCTCAAAGGTCCACAATTCTTGCATGTGGTCACCAAAAAAGGCCAGGGTTACAAACTTGCTGAAGCTGACCCGGTTTTGTACCATGGCCCTGGCAAGTTCAACCCGGCAGAGGGCATCAAGCCTGCGGCAGCACCAGCCAAACAAAGCTATACCCAGGTGTTTGGCAACTGGTTATGCGACATGGCTGCAGCTGACTCCAAACTGGTAGGCATTACGCCTGCCATGCGCGAAGGCTCGGGCATGGTGGAATTTGAACAGCGCTTCCCCAAGCGTTATTACGATGTCGGCATTGCCGAGCAGCATTCCGTCACCTTTGCAGCTGGTCTGGCTTGCGAGGGCTTGAAGCCCGTGGTCGCCATTTACTCGACCTTTTTGCAGCGTGCCTATGATCAATTGATACACGACGTTGCCCTGCAAAACCTGGACGTGACTTTTGCACTCGACCGCGCTGGCCTGGTGGGTGCTGATGGTGCCACCCATGCCGGTAATTATGATCTGGCCTATCTGCGCTGTATCCCGAATATGGTGGTCATGGCTGCATCTGATGAACACGAATGCCGCCAGATGTTGAGCACTGCCTATCAATATCCCGGCCCTGCCGCGGTGCGTTACCCGCGCGGTGCTGGCACTGGCGTGCAGACAGACAAAGACCTGGGCACTATCCCCCTGGGCAAAGGCGAAATCAAACGCCAGGGCAAACGCATTGCGATTTTGGCTTTTGGCTCTCTCGTGCACCCTGCCCTGCAAGCAGCAGAACAACTTGATGCGACCCTGGCGAATATGCGTTTCGTCAAACCGCTGGATGTGGAATTACTCAAATCCCTGGCCGCCAGCCATGATGAGCTGGTGACGGTAGAAGAAGGCTGCACCATGGGCGGTGCCGGTTCTGCAGTAGCTGAAGCCATGGCCGAAGCAGGTATCAACAAGCCACTGCTGATACTGGGCTTGCCAGACCGCTTTGTCGATCACGGCGACCCCGGTTTGCTGCTGGCACAATGCGGGCTCGATGCTGCAGGAATAGAAAAATCGATACGTGCCCGGTTTGCCTGATCGCTAAACAAGACCAGAAAGCTAAGCCCTGAAACACCGATGCACAAAGAAAGGCAGCGAATAAGCTTCACTGCCTTTTGAGCGATTAAATGTAATTTGATACCTGGACTGGTGCCCTGTTTTTTTTGAAAGCAAACTGTCAAACCGGGATCGATCATGAACTCCAGTGTTACAGAGACAGAACCTGGAGATATTGAACTCAAGGTACTGGTCGACCAAGCCACGGCTTTTGACTCCAGCCTCGCGGTAGGCAGGCTGGGCAGCAGTTCTGTCTGCTTGCTGGTGGCCTGGCTATTTCGCGATAGTGAGCAGCATGTCTATATATGGCTGTGGTTTGGCATACAGCTGGTCTTCAATATTGTCAGCCCGTATTACTGGTTCAAACAGGGGCGGGCGAAGGTAAATCTCAGTAATGCACGATGGCGTTTGCGCGCCATCACCATCTCATCGCTGATCAGCGGTTTGCTATGGACTGCAGGTGTTTTTTTGCTGTGGATACCTGGCAATTTTGAAGCCCAGATGCTGGTGATCTTTACCATCTTTGGCGTGGCCTCTGTTTCCCTGCCCGCACTCAATGCCTATTTGCCTGCCTTTTATTGTTTCTTTGTGCCTTGCATCTCCAGCGTGCCTCTGGTTTCGCTGTGGTACTACGACAGAAATAGCAATACGGTGACTATTGCCTTTGCCTTCATCCTGATACTGAATACCCTGCTCGCTATCAAGATGCATGGCAGCCTGGTCATGTCGATACGCAAACACTATGTGACAGCCGAACTGGCAAAAGAATTACAAAAACAAAAAGATATCGCCGAAGCAGCCGTCCATCTCAAAAGCCATTTTCTGGCAGCTGCCAGCCATGATTTGCGCCAGCCCATGCATGCCCTGAATTTATATCTGGCTAGTCTGGCCTATACAGACTTGTCACCCAAGGCAAATAACATCGCTTGCATAATACCGTCACTGGCATGGATGTCATCAGCAGCCTGCGCCATGAATTTAACAGCGAGATCCCAGCGCTCTTGATTACTGGCGACACCTCCCCCAACAAAGTGAAGCTGCTTATATCGACGGGTTTGCCGGTGTTACATAAACCCTTACAGGATCACGCACTGCATGCGGCCGTGCTTCAGCTTGTACATACAGGAAAGACAGGCCCGCATCAGAAAGATGACTAAAAAGACATCTGCATGCAGGCATATTCGTTTCTGCAACTTCAATCAAATTGCTATTTTAAAAAGCTTGGGGTAGTGTGACAGCCTGCAAAGCAAACCGAAATCACTCCCATGTTTACCTGGCTCAAAAAAAAACTCACCGGCAGTAATGACAAACTCCTCACGCCCGCAGTCTGGGCTCCTGCGCCTGGCTCGGTAGCTACAACTGAATACCAGAAACAAGGGGCTGTCTTTTTTGAAGCAGGCCAATTGCAGGAGGCTGTCCACTGTTATCAACAATTGCTGCTCCTTGACGAAGACAATGCGGCAGCCCATCACGCACTGGGTGATATCCAAACCGTGTTAGGAAATGTGGCTCAGGCAGAATCCTGCTACCGCCGTGCGCTGGAACTGACTCCGGGCGCTGCCATCACCCTGCGTAATCTGGGTATGATACTCGACCAGCAAAGCCGCTATGCCGAAGCAGAGACTTGTTACCACGCAGCCCTGCAAACCACGCCAGATGATGCGAACACTCATTATCATCTGAGCCTCAACCTGAAATCACAGTCGCGCTGGCAAGAGTCAGAAAGCAGTTGCCGCAAAGCGCTGGAGATCAAGCCAGACTTCAGTGAAGCACATGCCCATCTGGCAGCATTGCTGCAACAGCAGGGTCGCCTGAGCGAAGCGGAAACCAGTTGCCGCCAGGCCCTGCAGTTAAATCCTGCTTTGGCATCAGCACATTTCTGCCTGGGCATGCTGGCGCATCAACATGGCAGATTGACAGATGCCGAGGCGGCATATCGCCAGACTCTGGCATTGCAAGCCAGTCACCATGGTGCGCTTGATTATCTGGTGCTCCTGTTACAAGGTCAGGGACGTTATGCAGAAACAGAAGCCGCTTATCAAACTGCGGCTGCCAATAATCCTGGCGACGCCACCGCCTTATGCAAGCTGGCATCGATGCAAATGGAATTCGGAAAACTGCAGGAAGCAAAAAGCAATTTACAAAAAGCCATCAGCATCCAGCCTGATTATGCGGATGCCCACGGCACCATGGGATTGCTGCTGATGAGCCAGAGGCAATATCCAGCAGCAGAAGCCTGTTTCCAGCAAGTATTAGGGATACGTCCACATGATGCAGTTGTCTATGACAATCTTGGCGTGATCGCCTACCAGCAAAGTCGTTTTTTTGAAGCAATTACATATTTCAAACATGCTATCGATTTAGCACCAGACCTGCTGAATCCGCGACACAATCTTGCCAATGCTTATAATCGAATTGGACATCTGCAAGAGGCAATCGACTACTATCAACAAGTATTACAGATGGATGTAAACAACTCCAAAGTCTATGACCACCTGGCCCAGGCCTATGTCGATCAGGGGCGCCTGGATGAAGCCATCCTGATATATCGCAAAGCAATGAACTTATCCCCTGATTCAGCAGAGATTTATTCAAATTTCTTGTTTGCCTTAAATTATCATCCCGAATTCAGCAGTGCCGCAATATATGAAGAATATGAGAACTATGATAAACGCTTCAGCGCTCCTTTAAAACCAAAGTGGCGTGCGTTTTCAAACCAACGTGATCCAGGGAAACGCCTGAAAATAGGCTATGTCTCCCCAGACTTGCGCAATCATTCAGTGCGACACTTTCTCGAACCATTATTGGCACATCACGATAAACGTAAATTTATGGTTTATGCCTATGCCTACACGCAGCCAGAGTGGGAGGACGGCGTCACATTGCGTTATAAATCCTATGTGGATCATTGGGTGCAAACGCTCCCTATGTCAGATGAAGCATTGGCAGAGCGTGTTCGTGCCGATGGCATTGACATCTTGATAGACTTGGCTGGCCATACTGGGCACAATCGTCTGCAAGTATTTGCCCGCAAGCCTGCACCTGTGTCAACATCTTGGCTAGGCTTTGGCTACACCACTGGTATCAAAGCCATTGACTATATGCTCATGGATAGCACCAGCATGCCAACAGGCAGCGAAGCTGTATTTGCCGAGGTACCCTGGCGCATGGACGCACCGGGTTATGCATATCGTCCAGCAGAAAACATGGGGAAGGTCAATCCCCTGCCTGCACTGCAGAACAAACACATCACTTTTGGCTGCCTTAGTCGCGCCATACGTATTAATGACAAAGTCGTCGCAGTCTGGGCACGTATACTTAAAATAATGCCCGATGCAAGACTCATCGTTGACAGCAGTAATTTTAAACAAGATTTCATGCAGGAAACTTACATTACCAAATTTGAAGCCCATGGCATTTCACGTTCACGACTGGAAATAGGTTTTCATAGCCCTCCCTGGGATACCATGCGCAAGATAGACATCAACCTGGATTGCTTCCCGCACAATTCTGGTACTACCCTGTTCGAATCGCTGTATATGGGCATCCCTTATATTACGCTGGCTAGCCGCCCCAGCATGGGTTTGCTGGGCAGTTCCATATTAGAAGGCGCCGGTCATCCCGAATGGATAGCCAGATCAGAGCAGGAATACATAGACAAAGCCGTGGCACTCGCCAGTGACATACCACATCTCGCGCAATTACGTCGTGGCTTGCGTGAGCAAACCCAGGCCAGTGCCCTGATGGATGAGCAGGGTTTTGCACGCAAGGTAGAAGCGGCATATCGTGCAATGTGGACCAAGTGGTGCGAACAAAATCCCATCCTGTAACAACTAAAGACCATGACAGTAAGCGAACTATTCACCTCCATACGCGCGCCCTATGTGGCGCTCTTATCTGCCGCCACGCAAAAAGGCCCTGCTCATATTGAGCCGGCTTATCGCAATGCCGATGGCACATTGACACTGGAAGGCAGCCCAGCTTTACCCTGCCGCGCAGACTTTATCCCTAAGACCGGTACTTTTGCGGGAGAGGCATACACCGTGGATGCGAACTCACAACTGGAGTTTGAACCCATTCACATCCAGTTATCAGCCACAGATATCCATATCCTACCTTTCACCTGGGACTGGCTGAACTTGCAAATCCATGGCTTGCAGCCAGACATAGCCGGTGCAATACTGGCAAGCTGGTTCATGGCTTACTTTGATGGTGAAGACGAAGCCCCGGCAAATGACCAGGGTCTGTATGGCGTAGTGCATTTCATGTCAGCCATCTCTCAGCAGGCTCAGCAGGCTCAGCAGGAACAGACTTTGCAGCTCACGATAGACCTGGGCTCTGCTCCCGGGTCGGCGCTGGAAGACTTGATATTGCGACTCTCGGATGCCAGGGCGCAGGCCGTGCATCTGGGTTAAATTTCAACCAGACCAGGAGCAAGATTACTTTCCCCTGGTTTTTTGCCCCCCCCCTCAAAACTGGCATTCGCGCCCCTGCAATTTTTTCATCAAGCACCAGCAGATAATCGCCTGGTAGCACGAAGTTGAGCACGCAGGCATATTCCCCCCGCCATCCTTCATCTCAATGCAGATCAAGGGCAGGCTGAATATTCTGGATATCGCTACCAGGAATTCATCACACACGAAAAATTCTTTCAAAGAAAGCGAACTAAATTTCTTAAGACAACTCGAATCATGATCTTGCATAATTCACATTCCATACCGCCTTGTTTTATTGTGTCGTTTTCATGAGGAGTATCTAGATGAGTTGCCGTGGAGTTCATTTTGCCTTGACCGCCGAGGAGGTTGCGACACTGACCTCCATAGAAGATGAAGATTCTCGTCTCCAGTATCTGCAAGAGGAGATAGAAACACGCTATTTTGAAGAATCCAAAGACTACCTGGCCGAGAGCGATAAAGCCTGGGACGCCATGCATCGCACACTTGCCGATGGGCTGCTGAGTTGGGATGGTGGTGACTACCCATTGAATCACACCGTACTCGCCGGGGAGCTTTTATATACAGGTGACGATTACATCATGAGCCTGAAAACGCCAGAGCAAGTGCTGGCAATTTCCCAAGCCCTGGCGATATTGAACGTCACCGAGTTCAGGAAAAAATATGATCAGATTGATGCCAGCAACTATGGCGACAACTTGAGCGACGCCGACTTTGAGTACACCTGGGAATGGTTCCAGAATGTGCGCAAACTCTATGCCCATGCAGCAGTTGAAAAGCGTTATGTCTTGTTCACAGTCGATCAGTAAATCTGCTTGGTGCATATGGGGTAAGATATGCCGTGCATGCTTCCCCTATGTCAAACCTTGCACAAAAAACTTCATGCTTAACAGAATTGCTCTGGCATTTTATACCTGCTTTCTCTCCGATAAGGTCCAGGCTACTGGTGCTGACTAACTGCTGAATTAGCTCATTCACCAATCCTGACTGAAAACTCCGGCTAGCGAAAACATGAATCCAGAAGCCGCCAAATCATTAGACTTGTTGCGCCAAAAGCTCAGGAAAGCATCCATCGCCACGCTAGGTGGCTTTCGCCCGCCTGCCGATCCGTGTGTCTCTTATTTTGGTGCAGGTGTAGGCTGCCGGGAGAGGACTTCCTGGCACCTGGTCGAGGACGATGCACCAGGCTGGGAAGATGGCTGGAATGTGCTTGACCTTGACGCTGTCAACCAGGACGAAGCAGCGACCGATGCATTTTTTGATAATTTTTCACGCTATGCCAACACCAAGGTCGGTGGCTATCCGAAAGAAATTCAACATGGTGTGGGCCTCCACAACTTTGTATTCCAGGTAGGTTCAGAAGAAAAGTCACGCTGGATGTGGGGAGATAATGGGATAGGCTATTTCTTCAAGGATGCTGAAGGGGCGTGGTCGTGGAGTTGCCAGTTTTATTAAACGCAGGCAATAAGGCCGGCTACCATACATCGCCTGATTATGCCGCTGATCGCCTGGAATTTGGCGATCACTACACTTCATCTCTATAATAATTGCACCGTACCTTTATACTTGCGCCGCCCTTTAGATCATTGCCATGGGTAGCAGATGAGCATAAGCAAGTAAAAACAGCCACAATATCATCGCCATTTTGAAGGAAACTAACATGCGCCCCTATATTCAAAGAATCTGCCTGTCCATGGCCATCCTGAGTTCTCTGTTTTGTGGACTTGCCCAGGCAACAGATGTGAATGGACAAATATTCACGACTGAGGACAAGCACGTCAAATTTTGGATTGTCGGCACTCCAGAGAAAACTGTAGAAATCTTCCATGAGCGCAAAGGATCTCCCTATAAGCGTACCACTTACACTTTGGAAGCCGAGGGTAGCACGCTGATGCTGGGCATCTTGGAATTTCATAACGATGATCCTTCTGCCGCTGGTTATGAGATATCTTATCTCAACACCATGCTAGACAATTTGCGCCGGGGATTCATTTCCAAGTTTTTACTTGATGCTAATGGTGGCTGGGTAGACGTCAATTTGCCTTCAGGCGACCTGAAAGGCAAACAATTGAAAGGCAGGCTTGAAGGCCAGGATTTCACCCTGAGAGCCTATGTCGCCCCGCATACTATCTACATGCAGCAAATTGGTCATGCGCCAAGAGACAAAAAAGCAGCGGAAGTTGCCGACAAATTCTTGCAATCCTTAGTAATTGAAAAAGAATGACACTACAGCTACACAGCATCACAAGGTAAGCCCGTTTGGCAATCCGATTGTGACAACGTAGCCAGAGTTCACTTGTAGTAGTTGCGACCCGATCTGACAGTCACCCGGTTTGAAGTGCGGAATTGTCAGATCAAATTCAGTTATTTAGTTTTGTGATTTTATCGTGCCACGCCTCCTTTCCGTCAATTAGTGTTTGAATT